>JBOHII010000511.1:0-8585 GCA_050725955.1 Pseudolabrys sp.
GATTAACGCGCGAATTTCTTTTTCAGCCGCGCCGCCACGGCGGCCGGCACGAAGGCGGAAACGTCGCCGCCCATGCCGGCGATCTGACGCACCAATGTGGCGGTGATCGGGCGCGCCAGCGGCGAGGCCGGCACGAACACGGTCAGCATTTCGGGCGCCATCGCTTCGTTCATGCCCGCCATCTGCATTTCGTAGTCGAAATCGGTGCCGTCGCGCAGGCCCCGGATCAAAAGCGTGGCGCCGGCCTTGCGTGCGGCCTCCACCACTAGGCCGGAAAAGGTCACGCATTCGAGGGCACACCCGGCCGCGCGCGCCATCGGCGTGCAGATTTCCTGCAACATGGCGAGCCGGTCATCGGCGGAAAACAGCGGCGCCTTGCCGGGATTGACGCCGACCGCCAGCACCAGTTTGTCGGCCAACCGCACGGCATGGCGCACCACGTCGAGATGGCCGTTGGTGACGGGGTCGAACGATCCGGCGTAAAGGGCGGTGCGCGGCATGGGCGGGGTCTAGCCCGGGTTATTGCGCCCCGCAAGGCCGTGCCCGCTTGCCCTTCGAGCTTTTGGCGTACCGGCCCGCCCACATCCGGCTGAAACTGGGTCGAGCGCCACTACGATCCGCCGGCGGGCGGCCGCTTCAACCTCGTCACCGCGTATCGACGCGACAAGGCAAGCGACGGCAAGCCGCCGGCGCTCGCCTATACCATCCGCTCCGACGCGGCTCGGCACCGCCTTCGTCAAAGCACGAAAGCAAGACGGTGACGGTGACGCCGCTGTACTGACCCGCTAAGCTGGCTTGAGGGACGAAAAAGATCCCTCCGGGAGGGCGTCATGCGCCGGCTGCTGCTTGCGATCGTTGCGATGGTTTTGGCGGCGCCTGCCTGGGCGCAAAGCTATCCCGACCACCCGGTCCGCATCATCGTGCCGACCCCGCCAGGCGGCCCGGTCGACGTCATGGCGCGGCTCGTCGCCAACGGCTTGCAGCCGCAGGTCGGCCAGAGCGTCTTCATCGAGAACAAGCCGGGCGCCGGCAATACACTGGGTTCGCGCCTCGCCGCCGAAGCCGCGCCCGACGGCTACACGCTGATGGTGTCGTCGGTGAGCGGGCTGATCATGAGCCCGATGATCTTCAAGAGCGCCGGCTACGATGCATCGAGCTTCGCGCCGATCATGCTGTTGACGGTGACGCCGCAGCTGCTGGTGGTCAATCCGAAGCTGCCGGTGAAAAACCTCGCCGAGCTCATCGCCTATACCAAGGCCAATCCCGGCAAGCTCAATTATTCGACCGGCGGCATCGGCACGCTGCCGCATTTGGCGAGCGAGCTGTTCAAGAAGATCACCGGCGCGCAAATCGTGCACGTGCCTTACAAGGGCGGCGGCCTCGCGCTGCAGGCGGTGATCACCGGCGAGACGCAGATGACGTTCGACACCATCGGCACATCCTTGCCATTCGTGCGCCAGGGCAAATTGCGCGCGATCGCAGTCGGCGGCGCCAAACGGGCGCCCGAACTGCCCGACGTGCCGACCATGGCGGAATCCGGCTTTCCGGCGCTCACCACCGGCGCCTGGACGGCGCTGCTGGCGCCGAAGGATACGCCGGCTCCGATCATCGCCAAGCTCAATGCCGCCGCGAATGCCGCGCTCAACGCCGAGCCGATGAAGGGAACGCTCGCCAAACTGGGCGCGCAGCCGCAAGGCGGCTCACCGCAGGACCTCGCCAATTACATGCAGAGCGAAAAGGCGAAATGGACGCCGATCGTCCAGTCGCTCAATCTGAAGGTGAAGTAACGCGCGGCTAGCCAGGCCGGCGCGCGAGGCAAAGCCAGATGCCGCCGCCAATCAGCACGGCGCCCGACAGGCGCCCGAGCAGCTTGGTGTGCTTAGGCTTCATGAACCAGGCGCGGCCGAGGCCGGCGGCAATCGCCCAGCCGCAATCGAGCACGCTGCCGAGCGTCACCGACACGATGCACATCACCAGCAATTGCCGCTCGACCGGCAGCGTCGGATCGAGGAACTGCGGCAGGAACGCGGTGAAGAAGGCGATGGTCTTCGGATTGGTGATGGCGACGATGAAGCCGCGCCAGGCATGGACATGGGCGGCCGGCGGCAACGGTTCGCTTCTCGCGCCGGCGTGCCGCCAAGCCTGAATGCCGAGATACACCAGATAGGCGGCGCCGACCCAGCGCAGATAATCGAAAATTTCCGCCGAGGTTTTCAGGATCCAGCCGAGACCGACCGCAATGCAGCCCACCAGCAAGGCATTGCCGGTCGTGGCGCCGGCGACCGTCAACAGCGCCGCGCGGGTGCCCTGGCGCGCCCCGGTCGCCACGATCAACGTGACGATCGGCCCCGGCGTAAGGAACAGCACCACGGTGATGAGCAGGAAGGCGGAGAAAAGATGGTAGTTCATTTGGCGGAGGACTATTCTTCCTCTTCCTCGCTTAGCCGCTCGACCGACACCACCCGCTCGTCATCCGCGGTGTTGAGCACGATCACGCCTTGCGTCGAGCGCCCGGCAATGCGGATGCCGGCAACCGTCGTGCGGATCAGTTTGCCGGCGTCGGTGACCAGCATGACCTGATCGGCCTCCTCGACCGGGAACGAGGCGACGAGGCGACCGATTTTCTCCTTGATCTTTTCTTGTCCTTTTGTGCCTTCCCAGATGGCCATGGCGACAATGCCTTTACCACCGCGATTGGTGATCCGATATTCGTAGGACGACGATCGCTTGCCGTAGCCGCGTTCCGAGATCGTCAGGATGAACTGCTCGGCCGCCGACAACTCGACGTAGCGCTTTTCGCCGAGCTCGATCGCACCTGTCGCCTCTTCGGTTTCGCCTTCCTCCTCGGCCTCGACCGCCTCCTCTTCGCCGCCGCGCCGTACCGCGTTGGCGCGCTTGAGATAGCCGGCGCGCTCCTCGGGCGTCGCCTCGACATGGCGCAGCACGGTCATCGAAATAACCTCATCGGCGTCGGACAGCTTTATGCCGATGTCGCCGATGGTGTCGCGGCCTTTCTTCTGCGACGTCTTCTCCGCCGGGAAACGGATGCATTGGCCTTCACGTGTCGTCAGCAGAATATCGTCGCGGTCGCTGCACAGCTCGACGCCGGCAATCGAATCCCCCTCCTCAAGCTTAATCGCCTTGAGGCCGGACGGCCGCACTTCCACATAATGGTCGAGCGCGATCTTGCGCACGATGCCCTTGGTGGTCGCGAACATCAGTTGCATGCCGCCCCATTCCGTCTCGTTCTCGGGCAGCGGCATGATAGTGGTGATGGTCTCGCCCGGATCGAGCGGCAGAATATTGATCAGCGCCTTGCCGCGCGCCTGCGGTGCGGCGAGCGGCAACCGCCAGACCTTTTCCTTGTAGACTTTGCCACGCGAGGAGAAGAACAGCAGCGGCGCGTGCGTCGAGGCGACGAAAAGCCGCGAGACGAAATCCTCCTCGCGCACCTGCATACCGCCGCGGCCCTTGCCGCCGCGCTTCTGCGCGCGATAGGTGGAAAGCGGCACGCGCTTGATGTAGCCGAGATGCGAAACTGTGACGACCATTTCCTCGCGCTGGATCAGGTCCTCGTCCTCGACCTCGGCTTCCTGCTCCGCAATCACGGTGCGGCGCGGTGTGGCAAATTCCTCTTTCAGTTTTGCCAGCTCATCCTTGATGATGGCCTGGATGCGCGCCCGCGAGCGCAGGATCTCCAGGTAATCGGCGATCTCGGCGGCGAGTTTGTCGAGCTCGGCCTTGATTTCGTCGCGGCCGAGCGCCGTCAGCCGTTGCAGACGCAGATCGAGAATGGCTTTCGCCTGCTCGATCGACAGCCGTGCCGTGCCCGCGGAGGAAACCTTGTGCCGCGGATCGTCGATCAGTTCGATCAATGTCGCCGCCGTGGTCGCCGGCCATTCGCGCGCCATCAAGGCTTCGCGCGCTTCGTTGGCGTCCTTCGAACCGCGGATCAATTTGATCACTTCGTCGATATTGGCGACCGCGATGGCGAGGCCGACCAGGATATGGGCGCGATCGCGCGCCTTGCCGAGGAGATGCTTGGTGCGCCGCGACACCACCTCCTCGCGGAAGGCGACGAAGGCCGTGAGCATGTCCTTCAGCGTCATCAGCAGCGGGCGGCCGCCGTCGAGCGCCACCATATTGGCGCCGAACGATGATTGCAGCGGGGTGAAGCGGTACAACTGATTGAGCACGACGTCGCGCTCGGCGTCGCGCTTAAGCTCGATCACCACGCGGTAGCCGTCGCGGTCCGACTCGTCGCGCAGGTCGGAGATGCCGTCGATCTTCTTCTCGCGCACCAGATCGGCGATGCGCTCGACCATCGACGCCTTGTTCACCTGATAGGGGATCTCGGTGACGATAATCGCCTCGCGCTCCTTGCGGATGGTCTCGAAAGCGACCTTGCCGCGCATCACGATGGAGCCGCGCCCGGTGTGATAGGCACTGCGAATGCCGGCCCGGCCCAGGATGATGCCGCCGGTCGGAAAATCCGGGCCCGGCACGATGCTGATGAGGTCGTCGATGCTCAGCGCCGGATCGGCGATCAGCGCGACGCAGGCTTCGATTAGTTCGCCCAGATTGTGCGGCTGGATATTGGTCGCCATGCCGACGGCGATGCCGCCCGCACCGTTGACCAGCAGATTGGGAAAGCGCGCCGGCAGCACGCTCGGCTCGCGGAATTCGCCGGAATAGTTGAGCGTGAAATCGACGGTGTCGAATTCGATGTCTTCGAGCAGCGCCAGCGCCGGCTTGGCCAGCCGCGCCTCGGTATAGCGTTCGGCCGCCGCCGGATCGCCGTCGACCGAGCCGAAATTCCCCTGCCCGTCGATCAACTGCAGGCGCATGGAGAAATCCTGCGCCAGCCGCACCAGCGCGTCGTAAATCGCCTGGTTGCCGTGCGGGTGATATTTGCCCATCACGTCGCCGACGACGCGCGCGGATTACTTGTACGGCTTGTCCGGCGTGAAGCCGTTCTCGTCCATTGTGTAGAGGATGCGCCGGTGCACCGGCTTGAGGCCGTCGCGCACATCGGGCAGCGCCCGCGAAACGATCACGCTCATGGCGTAATCGAGATACGAGCGCTTCATTTCCTCGGTGATCGAGATCGGGCGCGTATCGGAGGGACTTCCGTCCCCCGATTTCGGATTTTCGTTATCGGACAAAGCTGGCTTCCTGCGACAATTCTAGGGCGTATTTTTCTTAGCTGATTCACCCCCGCGATACCACCCGAATTCGCAGATGATACAGGCTATTTTCATGTTTTTCTTCAATATGTTACGGGTATTTTGTAAAGCCGCGCGGGGAACCACAAAACCGCCGCATATCGCCTCGTTTGGCGGGCCCATTTGACCCCGCCCGGTGTGACCGCTAGGCGAAACCTATGCCGCTCGAATTCCTCATCTCGGCGTTGGTTACGCTGGTCGTCGTGGTCGATCCGCTCGGCCTGGTGCCGGCCTTCATCGCCATCACGCACGGCCTGCCGGAAAACGCCCGCCGCAAAGTGGCGCTGCGCGCGTGCCTCAACGCCGCCGCCATCCTTGCCGGCAGCGCGCTGATCGGCGATTGGCTGTTACGCACGCTGTCGATTTCATTGCCGGCGTTCCGCATTGCCGGCGGGCTGCTGCTGTTCTCGATCGCGTCTGAAATGGTGTTCGGCGTGCGCATCGGCCGGCAATCGCGCGAGGCCGAAGAGGCGATCGACGAGCATGTGCGCAACATCGCCGCCTTCCCGCTCGCCATTCCGCTGATGGCCGGCCCCGGCGCCATCACCGCCGTGGTGCTGCTCGCGGGCCGCGCCGGCGGCGACCCACTGCATATGGGCGTGCTGCTCGGCGTGATCGCTGCGGTGCTGGTGCTGTGCCTCCTGGTGTTCACGCTCGCCGCGCGCATCGCGCGATTGCTCGGCACCACCGCCAATGTGGTGCTGTCGCGCCTGCTCGGCGTGCTGCTGGCCGCGCTCGCGGTGCAATTCGTGATCGACGGCGTGCGCGCGGCGCTCGGCTGAACGTCACGGACCGAACACGACCGCGTGCATGATGCGGCCTGGAAGCAAAGTGACCAGGCCCGCGAGCGCCATGGTCGCGCCGCCACGCGCCGCTTAGAACGGAATCTCGTCGTCCATGTCGGCCGACTTGCCGGCACCGGCGAGCGCCGGTTTGCGTTCGCGCGCCGCGCTCGGTCCGCGGTCGCCGAAATCGCCGTCGGAGGAATCCGCCGCGCCGCCCCCGCCGCGCGTATCGAGCATGGTGAGCTGCGAATTGAAACCTTGCAGCACCACCTCGGTCGAGTAGCGGTCGTGGCCGTCCTTGTCCTGCCATTTGCGCGTCTGCAGCGCACCTTCCAGGTAAATCTTCGAGCCTTTCTTGAGGTATTGCTCGACGATCTTGCACAGGCCCTCGTTGAAGATCACCACACGGTGCCATTCGGTCTTCTCGCGCCGCTCGCCGGTGGTCTTGTCGCGCCAGTTCTCCGAGGTCGCTATCCGCAAATTGGCAATCGGGCGGCCGTCCTGGGTCCGGCGAATTTCCGGATCCGCGCCGAGATTGCCGATGAGGATCACCTTATTGACGCTACCTGCCATGATGCTCTCCGCGTGGCGATGTGCGGAGGCGCGATTTTCGGTCGCCGCCGCTCGCCGGTCATGAGGCCACCCGCCGCGCGCGGCCCCTAAAATTAACTCACCACCCTAGACCTCGGCCCCCATGCGGCAAGCTCGTTCGGCCTTAATCCACAGGGCTTCTCGCGCGCGCCTCTGACGCCCAGAGCCACAAGCGAGTTCTTGTTATGTTCTAGCCCATAATTAACCATTAGGCAACTGATTCGGCTCCCTAATTCGAATTGTTTGTTGCGTAAAGATCACACTGCGAATCATCCACAACATATAGCGTCCGCGGCCTGTGCGGGGTCCTTAGCGGTCAATTCCTAGGAGGCTACACGATGAAGCGTTTCATTCTAACGGCTTGCGCAGGTCTGATCGCTGGCGCCGTGGCGTCGCCAACTTTCGCCGCCGACTTGCCGCCGCCCGCCTATCAAACGCCAGCCTACAAGGCGCCGGCCTATTCGCCCGATTACGTCGCACCGTTCAACTGGTCCGGCTTCTATGTCGGCATCAACGGCGGCTACGGCTTCGGCAGCACCGAATGGACCAGCGGGCCGATCACCAGCGGAAGCTTCGATCTGACCGGCGGATTGGTCGGCGGCACTTTGGGCTACAACTTGCAGACCGGCGTCTGGGTCTGGGGCCTGGAAGGCGACCTTGATGCCAGTTGGATCAAAGGCAGCACCAGCGCCGCCAATTGCTTTGGCTGCGAAACGCGCAACGATTGGCTGGCAACGGCGCGCGCGCGCATCGGCTATGCTTGGGATCGCTGGCTGCCATACGTAACAGGCGGTGCGGCCTTCGGCGACGTCAAGATGACACCGCCCGCGCCCGACACCTACACGGTGAAGACGAAGGTCGGTTGGACCGCCGGCGCCGGCGTCGAATATGGATTCCTCGGCTCCTGGTCGGCCAAGCTCGAATACCTCTATGTCGATCTCGGCAAGGCGGCCTGCGGCTCGGCGTCGTGCGCCGGCGTCGTCGATGTCAATTTCAAGAGTAGCCTGGTGCGCGCCGGTCTGAACTACCGCTTCTAACCAGCACCGCGTTGCGGCGAATGACTCCTACTTGACCGCGGCGGCCTTGAGCCGCGCGCGGTCGGCATGCACGTCATCGGCGGTGTGCTTCTGCTGCCGCAGCGTCACCACCGTTGACGCATCGACCTTTGCCATGCCCTTTGGGCGCAGCGCGGCATTGCCCCAAGCGCCGCGTATATAGGCCACCACCGCTGCAATTTCGCTATCGCTGAGCACGTCGAGCGGCGGCATTTCGGCGTCGAAGTTTTTGCCAATGACGTTGATCTTGCCCTTGAGCCCGAACAGCACGACGCGCACCGGATAATCGGCGCTCAGGAAAATGTCGCGATTACCCGCCAGCGGCGGAAACTGATCCGGCACGCCCGCGCCGTTCGCCTGATGGCAAGCCGCACATTGATCGCGGAACACCGCAGCGCCGTCGACCTTGGTTGCGGTTTTCGCCGGCGCCGGTGCGGCGCCGGGCGGCGGCGGATTGGGCCCAAGATAAGTTGCGAGATAGTCCAGAATCTTGGCGCGCTGGTCGGGCGTGATGCGCATGCCGTATTTCGCCATGCTGTCGAGCAGATCGTTCCATGTCGAGCGCGGCACGCCGGCGGATTCGACCAAATACTGCAGGTCGTGACAGGTTCGGCACTGACCGTAGACCAGGTCGCGGCCTGGCCCCGGCGGCAGGTCCTGCGCGGCGCTTACGCCGCCGGCAAAAAGAAGAAAGCCGACGGCCCCTGCGATGAGGGACGTCTTGCGCATGTCGTCTCCCTATTGCGAGCGGCGGGGAGCGCCAGGCCGGCGCTCCCCTTTGTTTTCTCAGACAGTCAGCTCGACGCGGTCGACGCCGTTCCACTCGAAGCCGCGTGGGTTCCAGCGGGTGAGACCGTCCATCGGCTGGGTGCCCTTGCCGTCGGTCGCGCGCGACATCAGCTCGTGCTTGCCACTGCCAAGTTTGGCCT
>JBOHII010000512.1:0-8775 GCA_050725955.1 Pseudolabrys sp.
GATGAACGACCGCCGGATCGATACTGGCGAAGGCCGGCGCCTTGTCCTTGAGTTCGGTGACAATGCGCTCGGCCACTTTAGCGCCCACGCCCGGCGCGCGCGAGATCGCCGCCTTGTCGCGCATCGCAACCGCCGTAGCGAGATCGCTGACCTTGAGCGTGCCGAGCACCGACAGCGCCACCTTGGCGCCAACGCCCTGCACCGTCTGCAACAGGCGGAACCATTCGCGCTCCATGTCGCTGGCAAAACCGAACAGCTTGATCTGGTCCTCGCGCACATAAGTCTCGATCGACACCGTGGCGATTTCGCCGGCCGCCGGCAGCGCCTGTAAGGTGCGCGGCGAGCCATGCACCTGATAGCCGACACCGCCGACGTCGAGGATGACATAATCGGCGCCGTAACTGTCGACGATGCCCTTGAGCTTGCCGATCATGACGCTGCCACCTTCAATATCGCACTCGTCCGGTGATGCGCGTGACAGACGGCGATGGCCAATGCGTCCGCTGCGTCCTCACTTTGCGGATCGGCTTTCGGCAGCAGCACGCCGATCATCATGCGAACTTGCGCCTTCTCGGCGTGGCCGGCGCCAACCACGGTTTTCTTCACCATGTTGGGCGCGTATTCGGCGACCGTCAGCCCCGCCTTGGCCGGGACCAGCATGGCGATGCCGCGCGCTTGGCCGAGTTTGAGGGTCGCCACCGCGTTGGCGTTGACGAAGGTCGCCTCCACCGCCGCCTCGTGCGGGCGGTACTGCGTGATCACTTTGGCCAGCCCGTCGTGGATTGCCACCAGCCGAGTGCCGAGTTCGGCCCGCTCGTTCGTTTCCAGCGATCCGCAGGCCACGTAAATGAGCCGATTGCCGTCGGCCTCGATCAGGCCCCAGCCGGTGCGGCGGAGCCCGGGATCGATGCCGAGGATACGAATCGGATGCCCGATCATGGCCCGTTGATAGCCCCGCGGCCGGGCCGCGCCTAGCGGGAGTGTGCGCGGTGCCCAAAGCTCGCTCGCTTGCCCCCCGCGCCCCTGATAAACAAGGCCGCCCACCGGACAGTCCCTTGAACGCCCTCCCCGATCTAACCGCACTTTCCGCAACGCGGCACGACGTCCGTTTCATTGCGGCGCTGGTGATCGCCGCCGTGGCCGGCCTGGTGCGAGGATTTTCGGGTTTCGGCTCGGCGCTAATCTACATGCCTCTGATCTCCGCGATCTACGGCCCGCGCGTGGCGGCGCCGACGCTGCTCGTTATCGACACGATTTGCTCGTTGCCCTTCACGATCCACGCCGCCCCGCAATGCAACCCGCGCGAAGTCGCCTGGGTATCGCTTGCCGGCTTCGTCTTTCTGCCGCTCGGCGCGATGGCGCTGGTTTATATCGACGCCATCGTGCTGCGTTGGTTCATCGTCGCTTTGGTGCTGGTTGCGGTCGCCGCACTGGGCTCCGGCTGGCGTTATCACGGCAAGCCGACGATAGCTGCCTCGCTTGCCACCGGCGCGGTCGCCGGCTTCGGCGGCGGCGCAGTGCAGATCGCCGCGCCGCCTTTACTGGTCTTCTGGCTTGGCGGCGCCAACAAGGCCGCCACCGTGCGCGCCAGCATCATGGTCTATTTTTTGCCACAGGCGGTGCTGGCAATGGTGATGTACTACTGGAACGCGCTGTTCAACGGCGAGACAAGCGCATTGGCGATCCTGCTCGGCCTGCCGTTCGCGCTGGCGATGGCGGCCGGCGTCTATTCGTTTCACGGCTCAAGCGAGGCGCTCTACCGGCGCGTGGCGTACGTCATCATCGCGCTTGCCGGCATTGCAAGTATGCCGGTGTTCGACGCGCTTCGTTAGCGCACGATCCCAAAAAGCGGGAACCGGTTTCCCGCCTTCGCGAAGCCGGCTTCGGCGGGCGAAGGAAGGTCGGAAAAGGTCATGCGCAAGAAAAAGCTAAGCGCTCATTTTCTGCATCAGCGCGTCCGACACCTCGAAATTGGCGTAGACGTTCTGCACGTCGTCGCTTTCGTCGAGCGTTTCGATCAGCCGCAAGAGCTTTTCTCCGGTCTCGTCGTCGACCGCCACGGTGTTCTGAGGCTTCCACAACAGCGCCGCCTTGCGCGGCTCGCCAAATTTAGTTTCCAGGGCCTTGGCCACCTCGCGTAAAGATTCCGCCGTGCTGAAGACCTGATGGCCGTCGTCGGTCGAGATGACGTCCTCGGCGCCGGCCTCGATCGCCGCCTCCAGCATGGAGTCGGCACTCGCCGCCTTGGCGTCGTACTCGACCACGCCGATATGATCGAACATGAACGACACCGCGCCGGTGGTGGCGAGATTTCCGCCGTTCTTGGTGAAGGTGGCGCGCACCTCGCCGGCGGTGCGATTGTGATTGTCGGTGAGCGCCTCGACGATCACGGCGACGCCGCCCGGCCCGTAGCCCTCGTAGCGGATTTCGTCGTAGTTCTCGGAATCGGTGCCCTGCGATTTCTTGATTGCGCGCTCGATATTGTCCTTCGGCATGTTCTCGGCACGGGCGGCGAGGATCGCGGCACGCAGGCGCGGATTAAACGCCGGATCGGGAAGACCGAGCTTGGCCGCCACGGTTATTTCGCGGGCGAGCTTGGAAAACAGCCTGGAACGCGCCTTATCGGCGCGACCCTTGCGGTGCATGATATTCTTGAATTGGGAATGACCGGCCATGACAGGACAAATACGCTGAAGTTGATGCCGGCGGCTATATAGGCTGGAAATTCGGAAAAATAAACTGCGCCGCGTCAGGCCGCGGCGACGGCCACATTGCGCAGCATACTGTCGATCCGCTCGGCGACGCCGGCCACGTTGCGATGGACGCGCGCCTTGTAGCGGCGAACCGCGTCGCGATCGACCATGAAGAACTGCTTTTCCGGATAGCTGCGACCGAAAATATCGATCAGCATGCTGCGGAATGTGCCGGAGGCGACGCCGGGCAGCTGCTCGGAGGGTTGATCGGCATAGGCGGCGAGTTCCGCTGCGGTCAGCGCGCAGAGCAGCGGGGCGAGGAGGGTCGAATGGACCTGGCGGTGGCACTGGATGACCTGCATGGCGCGATCCAGCGCGTGATCGGGGCGGACCTCCTCGACGATCTGCAACGGCACGTCCAAGGTCGGCGTGTTCATCATGAAGCGATCGATCAGCCAGTCGCCGAGATGCACCACGTTGGGGCGGCCGCGCCCGTACATCAGCACGTCATCTTCATAGCGCGCATACCAGGTATCGAGCCGCTCGAGCAGCCGCTCTAAGCCGACGCGCGGGATCAGTTCGCGGTATTGCGTGCCGAAGATGCCGATCGCCGCCTTGCCGCGCGAGACGATGTCGAGCACTCCATCGCCGAGCAACGGCTGGAACAGGCTGCCGCCGGTGCCGAGGATCACCAGATCGTATTTGTCGTGCGCTTCGTTGAGCGTGTCGAAGCTCAGATGATGAATGTCCGCCTGGCCCGGCAACAGCGCGTTGATCATCTGGCCGCCGAGCCGGCCGCCGAAGGTACCGCAGTCACCGTCGGCGATCACCGCGACGCTGCAGGCAGCGACCGGCTTGAGCCGCTCGATCGGTGTCAGCCGTATCAGCACCTGCCCGGCGTCGATGGGGGCGGTGCACTCGATGCGGAAACCGAAACGGTCGAACAACAGCGCGAGATCGTAGAAGTTGAAGGCGTTGGCGAAGCCGTCGCGGTCGCCGCCGAGATCGGTCGCGCTATAGCTAAGGATGACGTCAAGTTTGCAGAAGCGCAGATGGGTGAAGAAGGTCTCGACGTCGGCGATCCGCTCGAGCGCGCCGAGCATGACGACGATGTCGGAATTGGCGGCGGCCTGAGTCGGGAAATCACCGGCCGGGATATTGCAGACCGCGCCGCCGTCGCAGGTGATGCGGTCACGGCCCAGATAGCTGCAGCCGTTTGGGAGAAAATGCTGCAAGGCCGTGTTGTCGCTGAGATCGAGCACGCGCGTGCCGGCCGGGATGAACTGGGCGGCGAGATCCGCCCGCGGGTCGGCTGCGAGCACTGCGCCCGGCGCCAAGTCCGCCTTCAGCGCGAGATTGAGATTGACGTTTGGGGCCATTCCCGCCGTGCCGAGAAATATGCCGTACCCAACACATACCGGCGAATCACCGTCCCTTACGGAATCACCGCAAAGACTGGCGGTCAACCCGGCGGGCTCGTAAATTATTCTATTCCCAGAATTTCGGCCGCGCTTCCTCCAGGATGCCGCCGAGGCGAACGGCGCCGATCTTGGCCGCGAGCCCGGTGGCGTCGTCGGTTTCGACTGCGATCGCACACATCGTCGCCGCCCCCGTCGCCGGCTCGAATTTCGCCCCCGGCAGCTTGCGCAGGAAGCGGTTGAGCGGCTCGTCCTTGTTCATGCCGATAACCGATTCGAAATCTCCGGTCATCCCGGCATCCGAGACGAAGGCAGTGCGCCCTGGCAGGATGCGGTGATCGGCGGTCGGCGTGTGGGTGTGGGTGCCAACCACCAGGCTGACGCGGCCATCGACGAAATAGCCCATGGCCTGCTTCTCGCTGGTCGCCTCGCAATGCATGTCGAGCACGATGGCGTCGGTGCCGCTCTTGAGCGCGCAGGCGGCGAGCTCGCGCTCGACCGCGGCGAATGGATCGTCGAGCGGGTCCATGAAAATGCGGCCCATGGCGTTGATCACGAGCGCGCGCTTGCCGTTCTTTGTGTCGACGAGCGCGGCGCCACGGCCGGGTGTGCCTTTCGGATAATTGACCGGCCGGACCAGGCGCGGTGCGCGCTCGATGAAAACCAACGCCTCGCGCTGGTCCCAGGCGTGGTTGCCGAGCGTAATGGCGTCGGCGCCGGCGTCGATCAGCTCGTTGTAGATCGTCTCGGTGATGCCGAAGCCGCCGGCGGCGTTTTCGCCGTTGATGACGACGAGGTCGAGCTTCCAGTCGGCGATGAGGCCGGGCAGGCGCTCATTGACGATTGTTCGCCCCGAGCGCCCGACAATGTCGCCGACGAAGAGGATGCGCATTATTTGTATTTTCCTTGGCGAAAATCGATCGCCTCGCGCTCCGTTAGCACGAGATCGAGGCGCGCGTCGCGCTCGGTGGCGGGAACCTTGGGTATTTCCTGTGCGGCAAAAGCGATGCCGATAGCGATAGTCTTTTTCTTGGCGCGCAGGGCATTGATGGTCATATCGTAGTAGCCGGCGCCGTAGCCGATGCGGTGGCCCGCCCGGTCGAAGCACGCGAGCGGCACGATGAGAATATCCGGCGCAACCTCGGGTGCGTCGGGCATCGGCTCGCGGATGCCCCATTGGCCGCTCTTGAGCGGCGCGCCGAAACGCCAGGCGCGCATGATCAGCGGCTTGCCACGGCCCTGCACGACTGGCAGCGCCAATTGCGCGCCGGCATCGGCGAGCTTGCGCAGCAACGGGATCGGATTGACCTCGCTTCGCAGCGGCGAGAAGCCGGAAACGATGGTGCCGGCCGCGACTTTGACGGGGAACACGCGCGCCGCAATCGCGTCCGCCGCGGCTTGGCGCTCGCGCGCCGGCAGTGCGTCGCGCCGCGCCAGTGCGGCGACGCGAAGGGCAGCTTTCGTCTGTTCGGTTTCGGTTGCGTCGGACATCAATTAAAGTGCGGAGCCGCGATGGCCGTCGGAGTATGATCCCGGGAACCTACATAAGTAGGTGGGCGCCATGTGACCGAGCCCACGAGCCCGGCCAGGGACAGCTCCCGTTAGGATCGTAAGGCCCCGGGGAATGTGACCCCGTCGCGCCCCACAGCCCCGCTTGGGCAATGTAGTACTGCCCGGCAGAATAAGCCACTCGCCTTGAGCCAGCCCGCCGGAAGGCCTTGCCGGTGTCATGTTCGCTCGCTTGCGGACAGAATTACCGGGCCGGCCCGTCATCACTTTCATCCGCAGCGACAACGCGCCATCGCTGCGCGCGCGCGAGAAAATGGGCATGAGCGCGCTCGGCGAATTCGAGAATGCCCGTGAAACCTATCCCGCGCTCGCCTACCAGCCCTGATCACCCGATCGCCACGCCGTTGCCGAGCGAGGCATTGAGTTTCTTGGTGATGCCCTCGATGCGCTCGGCCGCCGAATTGAACGCGTTGATCACTCCATCGGCGGCCGCCTTGGCGCGGTCGGCGGAGACCACACGGGCGTCTTGCAAGGCGGTCAACTCCTCTTCCAGGCGGCGTATCTTGTGGGCGGCCTCGCTGAGTTCGTCGGCTACCATCAGCGCCGCCATGACCGTGAGCCGGGTGTCGCCGATCTCGCCGAATTTCTTGCGCAACTGCTCGATGCGATCGTCGAGATCGTTGGCGAGCACCTGCAGATGCTCCTCCTGCCCGTCCTCGCAGGCGAGGCGGAATTGGCGGCCGGCGATCGTAGCGTTGACCTGGGCCATGAGCTCACTCATTCGCGTCCAGCACTGCTCGGATGCTGGCAATGGCCTGATCGAGCCGCTGCGCGACCTCGCTGGTCGTCGATTCCAACTGGCGCGAGCGCGCGGTCTCGCCGTCAAGCGCGGCGGCAAGTCGCGTGCGGTCGACGCCCAGCGCATGCAGCTGGCTCGTCAGTCCATCCTCGCTGCGGTCGGCCTCGCGCCGCCGCTCGACCGCGGCGTCAAGCCCGTCGAGCGCCAGCGCCAGACGCTTCACCACTTGATCGATTGCGCTTTGCTCGGTCACCGCCATCGTCCGCGCCCAAAAACTCCTGCGACGGCAAAGATTTAGGCTGAGAACCTTACGTGCTGCGCGATCCACTCGTCAACGCTGGCGGAAAGATATGCCCCACTGTTTTCGAGTGCCTGTGCATGGCTGCCCTCCGGCCGCTCCGTTACATTGACTCGGGGGCCTTACATGCTATCCACCCAACGCAAACAGGCCATTTCCATGAGTGCAAACGCTTCGCCGACGGCCGCCGTGGCGCCCACAGCGCGCCGCGAGCAGGCGGCCACTGGCTCTGCCGTCGCTCACGCCAGCATGGCCAATGCCATCCGCGCACTGGCAATGGACGCCGTCGAGCAGGCGAAATCCGGCCATCCCGGGTTGCCGATGGGCGCCGCCGACGTGGCGACCGTTTTGTTCACGAAGTTCCTGAAATTCGATCCGGCCGATCCGTCCTGGCCCGACCGTGACCGTTTCGTTTTATCGGCCGGTCACGGCTCGATGCTGATTTACGCGTTGCTCTATCTCACCGGCTATCCAGGAATGACGATCGAGCAGATCAAACGCTTCCGCCAACTCGGTTCGATGACCGCGGGCCATCCGGAATACGGCCACACTCCGGGCGTCGAGACCACCACCGGCCCGCTCGGCCAGGGTTTGGCGAATGCGGTCGGCATGGCAATCGCCGAACGGCATTTGGCGGCGGAATTCGGCGACATCGTCAATCACAAGACCTATGTGCTCGCCAGTGACGGCGATCTGATGGAAGGCATCAGCCAAGAAGCCATCGCGCTCGCCGGCCATCTCAAACTCAATCGGCTGATGGTGCTGTTCGACGACAACGGTATTTCGATTGATGGCGCGCTGTCGCTCGCCGACTCGGTCGACCAAGTCAAACGCTTCGAGGCGGCCGGCTGGGCCGCGTCGCGTATTGACGGACATAACCCGGCGGCCATCGCCACCGCGCTGGAAAAAGCGCAAGCGTCCGACAAGCCGGTGATGATCGCCTGCAAGACCACCATCGGCTTTGGCGCGCCGAGCAAGGCCGGCAAGGCGTCATCGCACGGATCGGCGCTCGGCGCCGACGAGATCAAAGGCGCGCGTGAGAAACTCGGTTGGCCGCACGCGCCGTTCGAAATTCCCGCCGTTATCCTTTCAGCCTGGCGCAAGGCCGGCGCGCGCGGCAAGCCGGTGCACGCTGCGTGGGTGAAGCGGCTCGCGGCGCTCGATCCGGGCAAGCGCGCCGAATTCGAACGCCGCATGCGTGGCGATTTGCCGAAGCAGGCCTTCGCCGACGCGGTCGCCGCGGTGAAAGCCTCGCTCGCCGCAACGCCCAAGGACATCGCCACCCGCATCGCCAGCGAATTCGCGCTCGACAGCTTGATCCCGGCGCTGCCTGAGATGGTCGGCGGCTCGGCCGATCTCACCGGCTCCAACAACACCCGCGTCAAGTCGATGACGGCGATGAGCGCCTCCGATTATTCCGGCCGCTTCATCCACTACGGCGTGCGTGAGCACGGCATGGCCGCCGCCATGAACGGCATGGCCCTGCACGGCGGCATTAGTCCGTATTCCGGCACGTTCCTGGTGTTCTCCGATTACTGCCGGCCGGCAATCCGGCTCGCCGCGCTGATGGGCGTGCGCGTCATCCACGTCATGACGCACGACTCCATCGGGCTCGGCGAAGACGGGCCGACGCATCAGCCGGTCGAGCATCTGGCCGCGCTACGCGCCATTCCGAATCTGCTGGTATTCCGGCCCTGCGACGCGGTGGAAACCGCGGAGTGCTGGCAGCTCGCGCTCGAAGTGAAAAACCGTCCGAGCATATTGGCGCTGACGCGGCAAAATCTCCCGCAGCTCAGCCAGGATTTCCTTAAGACCAATCGTTGCGCCGCCGGCGCCTACGAGATTGCGGCGGCCGACGGCAAGGCGGAAGTATCGATCTTCGCCACCGGCTCAGAAGTTTCGATCGCCATCGAGGCGAAAAAGCTACTGACCGGCAAAGGCGTCACCGCGCGCGTGGTGTCGGTGCCGTGCTTCGAACTGCTCATGGAAGCGCCGGAGGCGGCGCGCCGCGCCGTGATCGGCGACGCCAGGGTCAAGATCGGCGTGGAAGCCGCCGTG
>JBOHII010000513.1:0-8899 GCA_050725955.1 Pseudolabrys sp.
ACTCGGGATAACCGTCCTTGATCTCGGAGCCGACCGAGTAGGAACCCTCAGCCAGCAGGTTCTGCCCGTCGTGCTCGACGCCGAAGCGGGCACGGAACGTCAGGCCGCCCTCGGCCACCGGTTTGGAGGGATCGTAGAGGATCGGGGTACCGGGGTGTTTCAACTCGGGCGTGCCCCAGCACGGCCAGGGCAGGCCGTAATACTCGCCCTCGACGGGGCCACTCTTGCCCTTCAAGGTATTCACGTCGAACAGGTGCTGGTTCTGCATGTGCAGCCGCAGCCGCTCCGGCGACTGGCCGGTATAGCCGATGGTCCACGAGCCCCTGTTCCATTCGCGGGTGATGTCCTCGACCAACGGCTCTGTGCCGTTAATCTTGATATGCTTGAACATCTCCTTGTCGAAGCCGAATTTCTTCGCGAACAGGTACATGATCTCCTGATCGGTCTTGGCCTCGAAGAACGGGCCGAAGACCTTTTCGCGCCACTGCAACGAGCGGTTCGACGCCGTGACCGAGCCGTAGGTTTCGAACTGGGTCGTAGCCGGCAACAGGTAGATACCGTCCTTGCGGTCGGGGATAATGGAGGAGAAAGTCGGCACCGGATCGACCACGACCATGAGGTCGAGCTTCTCCATCGCCTTCTTCATCTCGGGTAGACGGGTCTGCGAGTTCGGTGCATGGCCCCAGAACACCATGGCGCGGAGGTTGTCCGGCTGATCGATGTTCTTCTTGTCGTCAAGCACGCCGTCGATCCAGCGCGAGACCGGGATGCCTTTCGACTCCATCAGCTTCTGCGAAGCGAAACGTCCCTTCATGTAGTTGTAATCGACGTCCCACACGCGCGACCAGTGATGCCAGGCACCCGCCGCGAGACCGTAATAGCCAGGTGTATTGTCCGACAGGACGCACACATCGGTGGCGCCCTGCACGTTGTCGTGGCCGCGGAAAATGTTGGCGCCGCCACCGGACACGCCGATATTACCGAGCGCCAATTGCAAGATGCAGTAGGCACGCGTGTTGTTGTTGCCGATGTGATGCTGGGTGCCGCCCATGCACCAGATCAGGCTGCCGGGCCGGTTGTCGGCAAGCATCTTGGCCACTTTCTGTATCTGGGCGGCCGGAACGCCCGTCACATGTTCGGTTTCTTCGGCAGTCCACTTTTTGACTTCCTCACGGACCTGATCGAGACCCCAGACGCGCTCGTTGATGTATTTCTTGTCTTCCCATCCGTTCTCAAAGACCTGATGCAACAAACCCCAAGTCAGCGCCACGTCCGTGCCCGGACGCATGCGTACATACTCGTCGGCATGCGCTGCCGTGCGGGTGAAGCGCGGATCGCACACGATCACCTTGGATTTGTTGTGCTCCTTCGCCCATAGAATGTGCTGCACAGCGACTGGATGCGCCTCGGCCGGATTAGACCCGATAAAGATCATCGACTTCGAATTGCGCATGTCGTTGAACGAATTGGTCATGCAGCCATAGCCCCACGTATTCGCAACGCCCGCGACCGTGGTGGAGTGGCAGATGCGCGCCTGGTGGTCGCCGTTATTGGAGCCCCAGAACGCGTAGAATTTGCGGAACAGGTAACCCTGCTCGTTGCTGAACTTCGCGGAGCCGAGCCAGTAAACCGAATCGGGACCCGATGCTTTGCGGATTTCCAGCATCTTGTCGCCGATCTCGTTGATGGCCTGCTCCCACTTGATTCGGGTCCACTGGCCATTGACGAGCTTCATCGGATATTTCAGACGCCGCTCGCCGTGCGCGAACTCGCGCACGGACGCCCCCTTGCAGCAGTGCGAGCCCAAATTGAACGGGCTGTCCCAACCGGGCTCCTGGCCAACCCAGACGCCGTTGCTCACTTCGGCAATGACGGTGCAGCCCACCGAACAGAAATTGCAGACCGTTTTGACGCGGGTGGCGCCAGCGGTCAGCGGTCCTGCCGCAGCGGCGTCGGCTTTCCGCACCGCGCCGATCGGCAGCACGCTCGCCAAGGCCACGCCGCCGGTGAGCAAGCCGGAGCGCGCCAGGAATTTGCGGCGGTCAAGCGAACCACCGGCAACCGGCGCCAAGGCCTGCGTCAGACGCGTTGCCCTTGCGGCACTGTTTGATTTTTTCCTGAGCATCTTTCCCTCCTCAAGTGGGATCCGCCCGGCCCGGTGCGTCGCGCCGGTCGGCGAAAACAATGATTTCGTTCAGTCGCGCGCTGCCTTGTAGTAGGTCAGTACGTCCTTGGTTTCACGATAGCCCATGTGTTTCGCTTTACGCTCGACGCCGGAAAAAACGACGACGCCGGCGGCGGTGGTCGCTACGCTCGCTCCCGCCGCGCCGATGGCAAAGCCCGCCCCTTTCAGCAAGCTGCGCCGATCGAGTTGGGCCGTCTTTTCCTTTTTATGCGGCATCGTCGTCCTCCAATAAGTCTTGAGGATCTCCGGCAGCCATCTGCTGTGGCGCCGCGTCTGCGTCAACGTCGCCAGATTTCTCTTCCAACACGCGCGAATCGGCGGCCGCTTCGACCGGCTCCTTGATGGCTCGGTCAGAGCCATCGTCGCGTTGCGCGAGTTTGTCCTCGATATCGTCGAGATAGCCTTTCCCGGCCTTGTAATTGGTCTGCGCGACCGTGATCGTCGAGTCGACCAGGTGGTAATCCTCGTCGTAGTCGTTGAGGCCGTCGAGATTGGCCAACACCGGATCGCTCACCCACAGCTTGCGCAGCGCAGCGCGGGTGATCGCTGCCGACACGCCCTTGGCCAGAAACGGCGTGAAGTCGGATTCAAACGTGAGGCTTTCGATCGGCGGCAGCACCGGAACAGTTTCGGCTTCAGCCGGCTGCAGGGCCGCCTGGCGCTCGCGCGCCGGCAACTGCGTATCGTCGCCGGAACGGATCGGCGCCGGCACATCTTCGGCTTCGGCCGGCAGCGCAACACCGCGCCGGGCCGCAAACTTGCGCTGCGACCAGCGGCTCAATCTTTCGCTGCTTGCTGCAGTCACGACATTTCCCTTTCGTGCGTGACGGGCGCGGGCTTGCCGCCGTAATCATCTCGGTGCGGCTTGTTCTTGCGTTTCCTGAACGGCTCTGCGACGTGATGGCGCTCGGTGAACTCGCGGGCCCATGCCATGATCTCGACCGGCATCGGCACGCTTTCGACGATCTCGTCGCCGCCGGAGGCGTAGCCCATCGCTTCGTAGGGACAGACCGTCACCAGGAATGGCTCAAATTCCAGGCCCGTACCGTCCCCATTGCGCCGCAGAACGACGTAAACGACCGGAACATTTTGCGACAGATTGTTGAGATACCCTTCGGTCTCACCGCTGAAGAGCTCCAGGTCGAGCGTACCGGCGTGATATTGCGCCCAGCCGTCCCCTTCGGCCAGTTGCTTGCCGCGCTCGCCCGCAATCGGCGGCAGCACGCCGACCGGCCGCCACAGATAGTCGGCCCACCGGTTGGTGGCTGCGCGCCTTTCGACGACGACGCTAACTGGCATTTTGACGTTGGCCGGCATGGTCGCTCTCGGTTTCGCGCTCTAGTAGCCGTTGACGCGATAATAATTCTTCACGTCTTCGGAATTCGGATTGTAGTGGGTCTTGTTGTTCTTCTTGTCGGATTCATTCGCCTTCGCTTCGGTGGCAAGCGGGGCGGCCGCGGTCGCTGCGAGCCCCGCACCGGCGCCCAATGCGCGCAGGAAATCGCGACGGCCGAATTTTCCCTTGTCCTTTTGTGTCATCGCTATTGCTCCTCAAAATTTCCGTTGTCGTCCCTTTCCCGCGTCAAGCGGGCAGTTCGAATGCTTGCACTTCGACATCGATGAAGGCGCGGCCCAGCGCGCCGAGCTTGCGATAGAAATCGGCGGCCTCGGCGTTTTCCAGATCGGCGAAGAAACGATCGGCCCACGGCGCCATGTGCCGTTCGAAGATCATGCGATCGGAGCCGGCCGGCGCCGGCAGACGCCCGCTCGCCAGGCCCGACATGATCTCGCAGAGAATGCCGAGGTGATCCTCCGGCTCGACCATGCCTTCCGCGCGCACAATGCCGATGGTGGCGAGGTCATCGCGCAGACGCGCCAGCGGGCGCCCCTGCAGAAAGCCGGTGAGATAATAGGAGCCGTAGGGCAACAATTCGCCGCGGCCCAAACCGATGAACAGATTGAAGAACTCGCGCTCGACACGCTCGACGTCGGCCCCGCTTGCCGCATCGGCGAGCCCGATATGCGCAAGGCCGAGCGGGGTCGGATCGCCGCGCAATTCGGACAATCGCTGCAACAGCGCCGCATCCGGCGCGCGCATCAGCAACGTCGACAGCAGCGCGTATTCCTGTGCGCGCGCAAGATCGACCTCGTCGACACCCATCATCTTGCTGTTCTCGTCGTAAAGATCGGGCCGCAGCATGGCGCGGGCGACGCCGGTTACCGCTTCGACGATCAACACCCGCTCGGCGGGGACGCGCGACCAATTCGATACCGACGGCTGGGAAATCCCGATGCGGCGCGCAAGCTCGGTAACACCACCGGCGGCGCGAATCGCTTCCTGTAGACCTGGGTCGGTCATGTCGTTTTTGTTTCCCCTGGCAGCACCGTTGTCATTTTTTTTGCCGTAACTGGCGCGAAAATAGCCAGTTCGGAATGATTACAAGCTAATGCCGCGCGGAACTCAGGGTCAATAGCCGGAGGCTATTGGGCCGATCATTATTTCGGGAGTGCGCCGTGCCCACGCCGGCGAGATGGCGGGAAGCTTTCCCGCTCTTGGGAGTCATATTGCATCGCAATATTTCTTCGCTGCGCTGCGCGGAATCTTTTTCCGCCGCCGCAACGTCTCGATTGGGCGCCGGCTTAACTTGCGGCAACTATTGCCGCGACTACAAATCGGTTCCAGGCAATCGATTTTCATTGGAATTTATGGCGTAAGAGCGACTTGCCGCGGCGCGTCGTTCTCCGCCGCCGGCCATTCGCGGATGGCTTGCGCCAGCAAGCGGCCCACGTCCTCGCCCGCCGGCATCGGCCCAATGCCGGGCACGCCACGGGGATCGTTGAAGTCCCACGCATTCCCGATCAAGCCGATGAAGTCGCGGATCGCCGGATCGGCGGACCATGCGCGACGAAGTGCCGCGCGCGTGAGTTCCGGCGCAGCGCCGGGCGCGACGCTCAACCGACCGCCTCCAGATGCCGGATCGGCAGACCGGTGATGAGGTTCTGCGGTTTCATGCGGATGGTCTTGTCGGGTGTCATGGCCAGGATCAGATAGACCGGCTCGCCCTTGACCTTGTCCAGCATGAGCGAGGGATCGCGGAAGGTGAGCGCGAACAGGCCAACCACCGCCGCCATCGCCGCCTCGTCGAGTTCTCCCGCGTTCCACAGCTGGTCGCCGATGCGCGTGCCGTCGGCGTCGAGCCCGACATACCAGGTGAGCGGTGCTTCGCGCAGTTCGTTGAGCGGCTCGATCGTAACGTCGACGCCGAGCACGTGCGCGATCCAGCGCCGCATGGCCTCGGCGAGCGCGGCAAGCCCGGCGCGGCCGCCGGTCAGATCGAGCGCCATATCGAAGCGGTCGCCGCGTTCCCAATAGCTTTCGGCGTTGTCGTCGTTGAGCACGTCGATCGCGGCCTCGGCCGGAATGCCCAGCATCGAGACGAGCGGCGTCACCGGCGCGGCATTGACGCCGCCGATGGTTTCCTCGTCGGCCACCAGCAGCGAGCCTTCATGCATGGTGACGCGCTGGGTACGGAAGAACAGTTCGGCCGCGCGCACCACGCGCGGGTCTTCGACGCCGTCGAGCGCATTGCGCAGGATCACATGCACGAGCTGGCTGACGAACAGCGGCGGCGTATGGCCGAGGCCACCGCGCACCAGCGCGGCATAGGCCGCCTCCAGCGTCTTGTGGCGCAGCAGGTGGTCGCGAAAGGCGATCAGCAACCGCCAGTTCTCGCGCGCGTCGGCATCGGCGATCGCCGCGGTGTCGGAGGCGGAAACCGGCATGCGCGGATCGGCAAGCAGCGCGGCGTGCAGCGTTTTTTCGACGGCGCAAGCCTCCGGCGGCGGGATCAACTCCGGCCGCGCCAGATAGACTTTCAGGAAATCGTCGGTCACCAGCAACCCGCCGCCCTCGTCGCGGTCGAGCAGATGATGCCCGCAAGAGATCCAGAAATCGTTCATTTGCGCTCCCGTTCGACCATGGCGATGAGATCGACCTCGTCGGCCGGCTCATCGTCGTCCTCGCCCTCGACTTCAAGGAAGGAGAACGCGCGCGCGGGCTTGGCGCCGTCGCGCGGGCGCAAGGTGCGAAACGATTCGCGCACTGCGCCGTCCTCGAAAGCGCGGTGCACGGCGATCAAGGTATCCTGCGGCTGCGTGCATAGCTGCTCGACGAAGGCAACCTCGTCTTCCGCCGCCGCTGCGGCGGCCGGCAGATCGGGCGCGCCGAAATTGTGGACCAGTTGCTGCGCCAGCGCCTCCACTACCTGGGCTCGGTCGGCCTCGCTCGCCTCCACGATCTGCGCCAGCGTCGACCAGCCGAGCGAGCCAATGCCGAGGAAGCCGCCGCGGAACGCCGAGCGCGCCTTGCCTTCCAGCGTGGCCGGATCCCGCTGCCAGAAAACGAAAGCGCCGGACACCGCCCATTCGCCCGGCTCGGCCGCCTTCTCAAAGATGAAGGTGTCCGAAGGGTCGAGCCGTAGGGTGCGCAGCAGCTTCACGCGCGCGGGCCCTTGCTTGCCGGGTCGAACCAGGCGGGCTTGACCAGCCGCGGCAACAATTGCTTCCGCTCGACTTGTGTCTTGCCCATGCGGCGCAGCAGGAGATCGCCGTTCTCGTCGATGTCGCGGCGCAGGCCTTGCTCGGCGGGCAGCCGTTCCAAATAGCTCCGCGCGACCGCACCGAAGCCGAATTCCTGCCAGGCGTCGATGGCGACCATGAAATGGCGCGCGAAGCTCTCCACCACCTGATCGGACATGGCGTCGGAGAAACCTTCTTCCTCAAGCGCGGTGACCAGCGGATTCAAGCCGGGCTCGCTGCCGCTCACCGACACGGTGCGGATCATGGCGCCAAACACCAGCCACGGCGGCGTTGCGTCCTCGGCGGTTTCTTTCGGCCACGCCAGACGTCCGCCGCCCACCAGCCCACGATTGATGAAGATCGAACCCGGCCAGTCGATACCGATGGCAGTTTCCGGCTGCGCGTGGGCGGACAGCGAATCGGCCAGCGCGGCCATGCCCGCATAGAAAGCACGCCGCGCCAGACGCATCGGCTCGTCCGGTTCCAGCACGACGGCGAATTCGGCGAGATCGAAGCGCCCGACATAGACCAGCGTGCCGGCGCCCTGCTCGGGCGCGATCGATATCGCATGCGCGAAGGCGTCGCCCAATTCACGCAGGCGCACCAGCGTAAACGGCGGCGGCAACATCAATTCCGGCATTAGCTGGCGATCCCGCGACTCCAACGCCATTAGCTGTTACTTTCTCATTTGAATACTTATAATTATAGCCACAGGGGGTCTCGAGGCCCAGTCCCGCGACCGCGCGCATATACAGCGAAGGCGGCGCCAAAGGTCGCGTTTCGCCGCAAAAACGCGGGGACCCGCGCAGAGGTAAGTGAGCCCGATGGCCGAACGGCCGCGCCAAATCCTGATCTGTTCCTGCGAAGACACCATGCCCCTCGACGGCAAGGCGGTTGCACGCGTCTGCGGCGGCGCCGATGTCATCGAAGGCCGCCAGCTTTGCCGCGCCGAACTCGAGCGCTTCCGCAAATTGGCTGCCGGCGGCGCTCCGCTGACCGTTGCCTGTACGCAGGAAGCGCCCCTCTTCGGCGAGGTTGCGGGCGCAATCGAGGACGCGGCCGAAATCAGCTTCGTCAATATCCGCGAGACCGCCGGCTGGTCGAAGGACGCTGCAGCGGCCGGCCCGAAAATGGCGGCGCTGATCGCCGCCAGCGAAGAGCCTTTGCCCGCGGTCGCCTTCGTTCCGCTGGCGAGCGAGGGCGTGACGCTGATCTACGGCAAAGACGAGCAGGCGATCGAAGCCGCCAATCTGCTGAAAGATCATCTCGACATATCGGTCATGATCAAGCCGCCCGGCGAGCTGGCGCCGTCGCGGGCGACCGAATATCCGGTGGTGAAGGGCATCATCCGCCAGGCCAAGGGCTATCTCGGCGCCTTCGAATTGACCGTTGACGATTATGCCACGCCACGTCCGTCCTCGCGCGGCGCGCTTGAATTCGGGCCGGCGCGCAACGGCGCGGTGTCGCGCTGCGACATCGTGATCGATCTTTCAGGCGGCGCTTCGCTGTTTCCGGCGGCCGATCTGCGCGACGGCTATCTGCGCGCCGATCCCGGCGATCCCGCCGCCGTCTTGCGCGCGGTGCTCAAGGCGCGCGATCTCACCGGGACTTTCGACAAGCCGCGCTACATCGATTTCACCGAGGACCTGTGCGCGCATTCGCGCTCCAAGATCGTCGGCTGCCGCCGCTGCCTCGATCTCTGCCCCACCGGCGCCATCACGCCGAACGGCGACCATGTGGCAATCGACGCGAAAATCTGCGCCGGCTGCGGTCAATGCGCGGCCGGCTGCCCGACCGGAGCGGCGGCTTATGCGTTGCCGGGCTCCGACGCGCTGTTGCGAAAATTGCGCACGCTGCTGTCCACCTATCGCGACGCCGGCGGCAAGCAGGCGGTGCTTTTGATCCACGATGCCGATCACGGCGGCGCCATGATCGACGCGCTCGCGCGCCACGGCGACGGATTGCCGGCCAATGTGCTGCCGCTGCAGGTCAACGAAATCACGCAGATCGGCCTTGAATCGGTAGCGGCGGCATTTGCCTATGGCGCATCGGCGCTGCGGTTTATCCTCCGCGCCAAGCCGCGCCACGAGGTGGCGGGCCTTACCACTGTCTCTTATAAACTTCTCCGAGCTCACT
>JBOHII010000514.1:0-11406 GCA_050725955.1 Pseudolabrys sp.
GAAGCAATATGCGCGGTTTCTTGGTCCGGCCGTCAGGCTGAAAGCCGCTTGCGCCCGCGTGAGCGCCGCGCCGAAAGCACCTTGCGCCCGCCTTTGGTGGCCATGCGCGTGCGGAAACCGTGACGGCGCTTGCGTACAAGCTTGCTCGGTTGATAGGTCCGCTTCACGATTAAATTCTCCGGTAGTCGCGCCGTGGCGGCGGGGACATCGACATGCCCCCAAGATCGGCCATGAAAACCCGTAACGGCACGGATCGGCACGCGATTTGCGCGGCTTATAAGGGAGGGGCTAGGTCGCGTCAATGCGACTGCGTCGCCAAGCGCCTGGCCGCCCGCGCGGCGGTCACAAGGCCTCACAAGGCGGTGAGTTTGCTGCGCTCCGGCGGCAGGGGCGCGTATCTCGTGTATATAGCGCGGATGTCAGCAATTCCGCCTGGCACGAACCGAGCGCGCAGCCTGACCCGAAGGCTGGCGCCGCTGGTTGCGGTCGTCTTGCTCGCCGGCGCCGCCTATTTCTTCATCGGCCGTAGCGGCATTTCGCTGGAGGCGCTGATCAAGCACCGCATGGCCATCGACGCCTTTGTCGGCGAACACCGGGTCCTTGCTGTGCTCGCCTATGTCGCGCTCTATACGGTGGCGGTCGCTCTGTCGGTACCGGGCGCGGTAATTCTCACGGTGACCGGCGGTTTCCTGTTCGGCGTCGCGGTCGGGGCATCGGCGGCGGTGATCGGCGCGACCTTGGGCGCGACACTCATCTTTCTGGTGGCGCGCACCGCGCTCGGCGAGCCGTTGCTGCGGCGGGCCGGCCCGCGTGCCGCCCAGTTGGCGCAGGGCTTCCGCGAAGACGCCTTCAGCTATCTCTTATTCCTGCGGCTGGTGCCGGCGTTTCCTTTCTTCCTGGTCAACCTTGTGCCGGCCCTTGCCGGCGTGCGGCTGGCGCCGTTTGTCGCAGCGACTGTGCTCGGCATCATTCCGGGAGCCGTGGTCTATGCCTTCGCCGGCACCGGCCTCGACAGCGTCATTGCGGCGCAGCAGGCAGCGAACAGAAGTTGCCTCGCGGCGGGCCGGACCGATTGTCATATGGTGTTCGATGCCAAGGATGTGCTGACGCCGCAACTCATTGGCGCGCTGATCGCGCTTGGCCTGCTTGCGCTGGTCCCGGTCGTGGTAAAAAGACTGCGCGCCCGCTCGCGCGCGCCAATGTAATTATTCAGCTATTATTGCGGGCAAAAGCTTTAGAGGCATGGCGGAAACACTCAAACCCGACATTTGCGTGATCGGCGCCGGTTCCGGCGGCTTGTCGGTAGCCGCTGCCGCTGCGGCATTCGGTGTGCCGGTTGTGCTGATCGAGCGGCACAAGATGGGTGGCGATTGCCTCAACACCGGTTGCGTACCGTCGAAGGCCCTGCTCGCTGCGGGCAAGCGCGCCGAGCTCATGCGCAGCGCTGTTCCGTTCGGGGTAAGTGCTCCAAGCATCAACGTCGACTTCGCCATGGTGCACGATCATGTGGAGCGCGTGATCGCCAATATCGCGCCGACCGACTCGGCGGAACGATTTACCGGGCTCGGTGTGCGGGTGATCAGGGGTCACGCCAAATTCAAGAATCGCAAAACTGTTGTCGTCGGCGATGATATTGAAATTCGCGCCCGCCGGTTCGTGATCGCGACCGGATCGACACCGGCGCTGCTGCCGATCCCCGGGATTGATGAGGGTCCTTATCTCACCAATGAAACCGTTTTTGATCTCACCGAGCGGCCCGACCGTCTCATTATTATCGGCGCCGGTCCGATCGGCCTGGAGCTGGCGCAGGCCTTTCGCCGGCTCGGCAGCGAGGTGATCGTGCTGGAAGCGGCGGCGCCGCTCGCCAAGGACGATCCTGAATGTGCGGCCATCGTGCTCGACCAGCTCGACCGCGAGGGCGTTGTCGTCCGCAGCGGCGTCAAAGTGGTGCGCGTCAAGCACTCGGCCGGCCGCGTCGCCGTGACATTCGAAGGCCCCGGCGGCGAGGAAACGGTCGAGGGCCGCTATCTCTTGCTCGCCACCGGCCGGAAGCCGACGACCGACGGGCTCGATCTCGAGGCCGCGGGGGTCCGTTACGACCGCACCGGCATTTTCGTGAACAAAAAGCTCAAGACCGCCAACCGACGTGTCTACGCGATCGGCGACGTCGCGGCGGGACAGCCGCAGTTCACTCATGCCGCCAATTATCACGCCGGCCTGGTGATCCGGAACGCGCTGTTTCGCCTGCCGGTCAAGGTGAACAAGGACGCGATTCCGTGGGTGACCTTCACCGAGCCGGAACTTGCGCAGACCGGATTGACCGAGGCGCAAGCGCGCGCGCGCGGCATCAAGATGCGCATCCTGCGCTGGCCCTATCATGACAACGACCGCGCCCAGGCCGAACGCGAGACGCACGGCCACATTAAAGTCATCACCACATGGAAAGGTAAAATCGTAGGCGCGACGATTGTCGGCGCGCAAGCCGGAGAACTGATCGCGATGTGGACGTTGGCGATCGCGCAAGGGCTGAATATCCGGGCCCTCACGGGCGTCGTCTTGCCTTACCCGACGCTGTCGGAAATCGGCAAACGCGCGGCCATCGAATTTTTCACGCCGACTTTGACCCGCCCATGGCTGCGGCGCATCATCGCGTGGCTGCGATTCTTCGGCTGAGGCTGTCTTGACAACGGGAACCGACCCAGCAAGCGAGCCCGATGCGGCGATGACGCCGCAAGTCGCGCACGCCCCGCGCATTGGTCTTTCCAGCAAACTGTTGTTCCTGACCGTCCTGTTCGTGATGGTGGCGGAAGTTCTGATTTACGTGCCGTCGATCGCCAATTTCCGGCTCAACTGGCTCAACGACCGCCTGGCCGCCGCGCATACTGCCGCGTTGGTGCTCGACGCTGCGCCGAGCGGCATGGTGCCGGAAAGTCTGGCGAAGAAAATCCTGCAAAGCATCGGCGCGCACGCGGTCGCGATGAAGATGGGCAACCAGCGCCGCCTGCTCGCCGCCACCAATGTGCCGTCGCAGGTCAACCAGGACATCGACATGCGCCACGTATCGTGGTGGCGCGCTATCTCGGATGCATTCGAGGTGCTTCTGTTCGACCAGCGCGATGATGTCATGCGAGTCGTCGGCCCGGCGCCAATGGCGGAAGGACAATTCATCGAAATCGTTCTCGACGAAGCGCCATTGCGCCGCGCGATGCTGACCTTCTCCGTGAACATCCTGTTGTTGTCGCTGGTGATCTCCGGCGTCACCGCGATGCTGGTGTTTTTCGCGCTGCATTACCTGCTGGTGCGGCCGATGGGGCGGCTTACCGCCAACATGATTTCGTTTCGCGCGGATCCGGAAAATCCGCAGCGCATCATTGCTAAATCCGGCCGCGGCGACGAAATCGGCACGGCGGAAGAGGAACTCGCCGCCATGCAGCGCGATCTCGCCTCGATGCTGCATCAGAAGAACCGGCTGGCGGCGCTCGGCCTGGCGGTGTCGAAGATCAATCACGACCTGCGCAATTTGTTGGCCTCGGCGCAGCTGTTTTCCGATCAACTGTCGACGCTGCCCGACCCGAAGGTGCAGCGCTTCGCGCCCAAGCTGATGCGTGCGCTCGAACGCGCGATCGCCTTCTGCCAGGCGACGCTGTCCTATGGCGCGGCGCAGGAGCCGCCGCCCGAACGCAAGACCATCGAAGTCGGGCCGCTGATCGAGGAAGTGCACGAGGCGCTCGGCCTCGGGCTCGACGTGCCGATCCGCTGGATCGTCTCGGTGGAGCGCGCGCTGACGGTGGAGGCGGATCACGATCAGTTGTTCCGTGTCCTCGTAAACGTGACACGCAACGCGGTGCAGGCGCTGGAGGCGCGCGGGGCCAACGATCCGGCCCGCGACCAGATCCGCATCACCGGACGCCGCGAGGGCAGCGTGGTCGTGATCGAGGTGTCAGATACCGGTCCGGGCCTCTCGGAAAAGGCGCAGGCCCATATATTCCAGGCTTTTCAAGGCTCTACCCGGTCTGGCGGCGCCGGCCTCGGTCTCGCCATCGCCGCCGAATTGGTGCGCGCCCATGGCGGCGACATCCGCCTGGTGCCGGGAACCATCGGCGCCACCTTCAGCATCACGATTCCCGACCGCGCGGTGGATCTCAATTCCCGGCGCAGCGAGCGGGCGCAGGCCTAGAGCCTGAGGGAAGAGCCGCCCGGACGCGGTGTTCGCCCCATATGGGCGATTGTCGATCCAATCAAAGGACAAATTCATGACGTCGACGCCGGTAACGGTGCTGTCGCTGGCGACGGCGGTGCCGCCGCATCAGCTTGAACAATCGGCGGTCGCCGATTTGGCGCGCCGCATCTATGCGCGCGGCTTCCTGCGATTCCCTAAGCTCGCCGAGATCTACACCAATGCCGGCATCGAGCGACGCTATTCGGTGCGCCCGCTGGAATGGTTCGCTGAACCGCACGACTGGACCGAACGCACGCAAGCCTATCTGGAAGGCGCCGACGCGCTCTTCGTCGCCGCGGCGCGCGCCGCGCTCGACCGCGCCGGGATCGCCGCGTGCGACGTCGACGTCATCGTCACCGTGTCGTCGAGCGGCATCGCTACGCCCAGTATCGAAGCGCGCGTCGGTGCGGAGATGGGCTTCAAGCCGTCGGTGCTGCGGGTGCCGGTGTTCGGCCGCGGCTGCGGCGGCGGCGCGGCGGGCTTGTCGGTCGGCGCGCGGCTCGCCCGCGCCGCGCCCGGCGAAGTTGTGTTGGTGGTGGCGGTCGAATTATCGACGCTCGCGTTCCGCTCCGACCGCGGGGTCAAGGCCGACATCATCTGTTCAGCGCTGTTCGGCGATGGTGCAGCCGCCGCGGTGCTGCGCGCCGACGGCAACGAAGGAGCCCTGCGCATTGGCGCGACCGCCGAGCACACATGGCCCAACACCCTCGACATCATGGGTTGGACGGTCGACCCGGTCGGTCTCGGCGTGGTGCTGTCGCGCTCGCTGCCGCGTTTCATCGAGCAGCGGCTGGCGGCGCCGCTGCGCCGCTTCATCAAGAGCGCGCAATTGACGGCGCCGCAATTCGTCTGCCATCCGGGCGGCGTCAAGGTGCTCGACGGCATCGAGACCGCGCTCGATTTGCAAAAGGGCACACTGCGCGACGAGCGCGAAGTGCTGCACGGCTACGGCAACATGTCGGCGCCGACCGTGCTGTTCGTGCTCGAACGCGCGCTCAAGCGCGGCTTGCGCGGAACGGCCGTGCTGACCGCGCTCGGGCCCGGCTTCACCGCAAGTTTTCTTGCGCTCGAGGCCGGCGCATGATCGTGGAGAAATTCATGCCCGAGGACAACGGCCGTGGGTGAGGGCGGCTGGCTGGTCTTTTTCCTGGTCGCGCAGCGACTGGCCGAACTCGGCTTCGCGCAATGGAATACGGCGCGACTGCGCGATGCGGGCGGCGTCGAATTTGGCGCGGCGCATTATCATCTCATGGTGGCGCTGCATGCGTTCTGGCTGCTCGGCCTATGGGCGCTTGGCCACGATCGCGCCGTCGATCCGTACGGGCTCGCCGTCTTTATCGTCCTGCTGGCCGGCCGGCTGTGGGTGATCGCGACGCTCGGCCGGCGCTGGACAACGCGGGTGATCGTGCTGCCGGGGGCGGCGCCCATCGCGCGCGGACCCTACCGCTGGCTGCGCCACCCCAATTATCTCATCGTGATTGGCGAAATCGCGGTGGTTCCTTTGGCGCTTGGATTGCCGGTGTTTGCGCTGGTATTTTCGCTCGCGAATGCGGCGCTCATCGCCTACCGCATCCGGGTCGAAAATCAGGCGCTGGCCTGGGCGGACCATGGCGCGCAAGGAACATCGGCGTCGACCGCCGCGACCCTTGCCAATGAATCCTCAAACCGATAGCTATCCCCCGATTCCGCAGCCACATTTACCCAGGCGGGATCGGCGCCCGTAGCTCAGCTGGATAGAGCACCAGACTACGAATCTGGGGGTCGGGAGTTCGAATCTCTCCGGGCGCGCCACTTCCTATTCATCTGCCAATACAAAACAACAGCCCGTCCCGTACGCCGCAATCGTTGCGGGCGCCTCGTTTAGCCGCGCTCAATCCCAGACGCCGGCATGCTGTGCGGCCGCTTCGTCCTCCAGCAGCGGGCCCACGATCTCGACCTTGCGCTGACCGGCCGAAAATACGCTGCGGCAGGGCAGGTCGAGCGTCGGATTTTCAGCGTGGTTGCCGGTGAGTTGCTTCAGCCGCTTTTCCGACAGCGCATAGACGACCCGGCCAATGCCGGCCCAATAGATGGCGCCCGCGCACATCGCGCATGGCTCGGCGGAGACGTACATGGTGCAGCGCGCGAGTTCGCCGGGGCGATATTGTCGCGACGCCGCGGTCGCCAGCAGCCGTTCGGCATGGGCGGTCATGTCGCGGTCGGGCAGGTAGCCGTTTTCCGATCCGAGCCACACGTCGCCGTCCGGCCCCACCAGCACGGCGCCGAATGGGTGGTTGCCGTGCTCGCGCGCGCGCTGCGCCACCGCGAAGGCGAGGCGCAGGCCGGCTTCGTCGCTGATTTTGCGGTCGGTCATGGCGCTTGTTTATCGGTTGAGCGCATATCGTGCCATTGCCTACGTAGACATCTGACGCCGTGGCCGGCGATTTCGGTCAAATTGTTGCCCGGCCTGATCGTTTTCGATAGTAGGGTCGGCTCCCATGTCTGACATCGACCCCGCGGCACTCGGCGCCCGCGCCGAGACCATGATCCAAACCTTGGGCTCAGTATCGGCCGATTCGAAACGGCTCGTGCGGCAATTTCTGACACCCGAGCATCGGCGCGCCGCCGATATGATTGCCGGGTGGATGCGCGAGCAAAATCTCAGCGTCAGCGAGGATGCGCTTGGCACCGTGCGCGGCCGCTGGCCGGCCGGCAATGGCGGCAAGAAGCTGCTCATCGGCTCGCATATCGACACGGTAGTCGATGCCGGCATGTACGACGGCCCGCTCGGCGTGATCGCCGGGATTTTGGCCGCCGGACATTTTGCCAAAGCCGGGCGACGGCTGGGTTTCGGCATCGACGTGCTTGCCTTCGGTGACGAAGAGGGCCTGCGTTTTCCGGCGACGCTCGCATCGTCGACCGCTTGCGCCGGCATATTCGATTTTTCCACGCTCGAGCTTGCCGATGGTGACGGCATCACGCTCGCCCAAGCGATCGCGAACTACGGCCAGAACGTCGGCGATATTTCCGCCGCCGCCTACTTGCGCGATACGGCGGCAGCCTATGTCGAAGTGCATATCGAGCAGGGACCGGTGCTTGAACTCGGCCACCGGCCGCTTGGCGTCGTCACCTCGATTGCCGGCCAGACCTATCTCAACGTGCAATTGCTCGGCGAGGCCGGCCATGCCGGCACCGTACCGATGCGGCAGCGCCGCGATGCGTTTGCCGGCGCCGCCGAGGTCACATTGTTGGCCGAACGGCTGGCGCAAGAAACGGAGGGCGAGGTACTGGCGACCATCGGTCATGTCACTATTCCCGGCGCCGCGTCCAATGTGATCGCCGGCAACGTGGCGCTGATCGTCGATATTCGTTCCGGTTCTGACGCGGCGCGCGCGCGCTTCGTCGAACACTTGCGGGCGCAGATGCGGGGCATCGCCGAGCGGCGTCAGCTTGGGCTGCTGGTGACGTCGACGCGCGACGTCGCCACCACGCCGTGCGATCCCACGCTTCAGGAGGGATTCGCCACGGCGGTCACTGCCGTCGGCGCCCAGCCGCTGCGGCTTTCCTCCGGCGCCGGCCATGACGGGACGGCGATGGCCAAGTTGTGTCCGATCGGCATGCTGTTCGTGCGCTGCCGCGGCGGCGTCAGTCACAACCCGCTCGAATATGCGAGCCCGGCCGACCTGGGGCTCGCGGTTGCCGCATTGATCCGCTTCATCGAGCGGTTCGAGCCGTTCTAGCCACAGCCGACGGCGATATTGTTATATTGTCGGCTCGAAAAATAGCTTCCGTCTGTCATGGTCGCGAGCCGGCCGTTTAAATAAGGTCACCCGCCTTGGACCTCGTTCTCACGGAATGGCTGAGCGCCATCCTTCGCTGGTTACACGTCATCGCGGGCATCGCCTGGATCGGCAGTTCATTCTACTTCATCCATCTCGATCTCAGCCTGAAGGCGCGCGAAAGCTTGCCGTCCGGCGTGAAAGGCGACGCCTGGCAGGTGCACGGTGGCGGCTTCTACCAGATGATCAAATTCATGGTCGCGCCGGCGAAAATGCCGGACGAATTGACCTGGTTCAAATGGGAAGCCTATACGACCTGGCTGTCCGGCTTCGCGTTGCTCGTGCTTGTCTATTATCTCAACGCCGATCTGTTTCTGATCGACAAGTCCGTGCTCGATATGAGCGCGACAGAAGCGGCGACGGTCGCCTTCGTCAGTTTGGTCGCTGCATGGCTTGCCTATGAGGCGCTGTGCCGCTCGCCGCTCGGCCGCCACGAAGTGGCCTTGGCGCTGGTCGGCTATGTGTTTCTGGTGGCGCTCACTTACGCGTTCACGCACGTCTTCAGCGGCCGCGGCGCCTTCACTCAGATCGGCGCCTTGATCGGGACCATCATGGTGGCGAATGTGTTCGTCATCATCATCCCCTACCAGCGCAAGACAGTGGCGGCGCTTATCGCCGGCAAGGAACCCGATCCGCGCTGGGGGGCGCTCGGCAAGCAGCGTTCGGTGCACAACAATTATCTGACCTTGCCGGTCGTGTTCCTGATGTTGAGCAACCACTATCCGCTGTTCTTCGCAACGCGCTTCAACTGGCTCATCGTGGCGATCGTGCTGCTGATCGGACCGGTGATCCGGCATTTCTACAATTCCCGCCACGAGGGCAAGGGCAGTCCTTGGTGGACCTGGGGCGTGGCGGCGGCCGGCATGTTGGCGATTGCCTGGCTCTCCGGCCTGGGACCGTCCGGCGTCAAGACCGGCGCGCTGCCGGCGACGCCGAAATTCGCCGACGTTCAAGACATCATCGTGTCCCGTTGCAGCATGTGCCACACCGCCGAACCGGTGTGGACCGGGATCGCCGCGCCGCCCAAGGGGGTGCTGCTGGACGATCCGGTGCAGATCAAGCTGCACGCCAACATGATTGCCATCAACGCGGTGCGCTCGCGCGCCATGCCGCCGGGCAATGTAACGGAGATTACCCCCGAAGAACGCCAGGTGCTGGCCGCCTGGATTGCCGGCGGTGCTCCGGGACAATGACGTTCCTCGATCGCGCAACCTGAGACGTCATCAAGACATCGCGTCGGTCGATGGCTCGACCGGCACGCCGCCGGCGAAAAGCGATGACCGCTGCCCAAAGCCTGGGCTGGCGCAAAAAACGCCAAAATGAATCTTTTGCACTGTTGCGCCGATGCCACGTTTTCCACATGGCAGATTGCGCCCGGCCGTCACAGGCTCGCGCGGCGCTCGGCGCACCCCCAATAAACCAATGATTTGACGGCATGTTTAAGCCGGTTTGCGGAGCCGGCCCGGTTCGGTGCCATCGGCTTGGGCAATGCCTGCCAAATATTGGTGCCTTCTATGGCCGGCGTTTTTGGCACACTATTGGCTTGGTGCATTGAGAAACGTCACGCCGGCCCTTGTTCAAGGTAGCAGCCGAAATGTTGAATCCGATGCCTGTGCGGGGTCGATCCACGGAAGCGCCGCTGCTGCAGGCCATCGGAATCACCAAGCTGTTCGGCACGTTCAAAGCCAACGATTCAATCGACCTCGTTCTCTTCCCGCGCGAAATCCATGCCTTGCTGGGTGAAAATGGCGCGGGCAAATCCACGCTGGTGAAGATCATCTACGGCGCGCTGCAGCCGAGTTCGGGCGAACTGCGCTGGAAGGGCAATACGGTCGCAATTCCCAATCCTGCCGCCGCCCGCCTTCTCGGCATCGGCATGGTGTTCCAGCACTTCTCGTTGTTCGATGCGCTGACCGTGACGGAAAACATCGCGCTCGCTTTGCCCAAGGAGATGCGCAAGGGGCTCGCTGCGACCATCGAACGGGTTTCCGCCGATTACGGCCTGCCGCTGCGTCCGAACGCGCTCGTCGCCGATCTTTCGGTTGGCGAACGCCAGCGCATCGAGATCGTTCGCTGCCTGTTGCAGTCGCCGCAGCTTCTGATCATGGACGAGCCGACCTCGGTGCTCACACCGCACGAGGCCGATCATTTGTTCGTCACCTTGCAGCGTCTGGCGCGCGAGGGCTGCGCGGTGCTCTATATCAGCCACCGGCTGGAAGAGGTGCAGCGCATCTGCCATCACGCCACCATCATGCGCCGCGGCAAGGTCGTCGCCGAGACCGATCCGGCGAAGGAGACGGCGGCGACGCTGGCGCGGTTGATGGTCGACACCGAAGTGCTCGAAGTTGCGCGCCCGCCGGCAGCCTTGGGCCCGGTGCGGCTGTCGATCGCTTCGCTGGAACTGCCGACGTCCGATCCGTTCGGGGTTTCGCTGAAAAGTATCAGCCTCGACGTGCGTGGGGGAGAAGTGGTGGCCATCGCCGGCATCGCCGGTAACGGGCAGGGCGAGTTGTTTTCCGCGCTCTCCGGCGAGCAGACGGTGGAGCGCCCCGACGCCGTGGTGATCGATGGTCACGAAGCCGGCCGCATCGGTATCACCGAGCGGCGCAATCTTGGCGCTGCATTCGTTCCCGAGGAGCGGCTTGGGCATGGCGCGGTTCCCGGCCTCAAGCTCAGCGACAACGTCGTCCTCACGCGTCACCGTACCGGTGACGAACTCGTGGTCACCGGCATCGTGAGGCCGCATAAGGCGCTCAAGATCGTGGACCTGGTGACCGCCCAATATGACGTGCGCAAGGACACCGCCAATCCGGAAGCGCGCTCGCTCTCCGGCGGCAATTTGCAGAAATTCGTCGTCGGCCGCGAGGTCGACCGCCGCCCCGGCGTGCTAATCGTCTCGCAGCCGACCTGGGGGGTCGACGCCGGCGCGGCTGCGCTGATCCGCCAGGCGTTGATAGACCTCGCCCGCGCGGGCTCCGCGGTGCTGGTGATCAGCCAGGATCTCGACGAGATTTTCGAGATCGCCGACCGCATCGCCGTGATCTCGCGCGGCCATCTGTCGCCGGCCGAGGCGGCGGCGACCGCCACGCGTGAGTCGATAGGCCTGCTGATGGGCGGCGTCGGCGAGGGCGCAGCGGCAAAGCCAGGGCAACCCGAGGAAGCGGCGCATGCAGCTCAGGCTTGAGCGTCGTCCGCAACAGAGCCGGCTGATGACCGTGTTGTCGCCGGTGCTGGCGATTGCGCTGGCGCTCGTCACCTTCTTTATTGCTTTTGCGGTGATGCGGATCGATCCGTTCCGGGCGCTCTATCTCTATTTCATCGATCCGCTCACTGCGCTCTGGTCGATCGAAGGTCTGCTGGTGAAGGCCG
>JBOHII010000515.1:0-7400 GCA_050725955.1 Pseudolabrys sp.
AGCCGTAGCTGATGCCGCCGATCGAGAGCGAATAGCTGCGGCCGTGGAAGTTGAGCGTGCCGCTGCCGCCCGAGCCGCCGACGATAAAACCGGCCTTGAGCACGCGGAAGCTGATCGAGCCGCTGTCGGCCTGCGCGGCGGACGACAGGACCAGACCGGCGAGCCCCGCAAGCGCGATCGTTGCCGCACGGAATCGAGATGACATTCGCATAATGCTTTCTCCCTGTGAGCTTGTTGTTATGCCCGGCGCCGTGCCGGTCCGCTAGCCGTTTTCGTCACCGCTTGAACAACCCCATGATACTCGCCTTGGCCAGAGTCGCGAAATGCAGGTTGAAGCCTACCACCGCGGCGCTGGTGTCGGCTGTGACCGGCAGTTTGTCGGCGTTGACCGCGAAAACCGTGAACAGATAGCGGTGCGGGTGATCGCCCTCGGGCGGGCACGGGCCGCCATAGCCGGCCGCGCCGAAATCGGTGCGCGTCTGCAGCGCGCCTGCGGGCAGCGCGCCGCCCGCGCTGCCGGCGCCGAGTGCAAGCTCGCCCACATTAGCCGGGATGTTCACCACCAGCCAGTGCCAGAAGCCCGAGCCGGTGGGCGCGTCGGGATCGTAACAGGTGACCGCAAAGCTTTTGCTGCCCGCCGGCGCGCCCGCCCATTTGAGATGTGGCGACTGGTTGCCGCCGGCGCAGCCGAAGCCGAAATCGGCCGACAGGATGAAATCCCTGGCCAGATAGTCGCCATCCTTGAAGCTGTTGCTGCTCACCGTGAACGCCATGTAACGTCTCCCTTGCGTTCGCCACCCATGCGAAGCGTAGTCCTGGCAGAACAAATCGCAATGGCCGCCTTGCCCGTCAACCCGTTCGATGCCGCAGTCTATATCTGCCTGTTCTTCGCCGTCGTCATGGGCTTTCTGTCCGGCCTGCTGCGCAGCCTGGCGACCATCCTCGGCTATGGCGCGGCGATGGGCCTGGCGTTGGCGCTGGCGCCGGCGCTGTCGCCCCTCTTGATCGAGCGGTTCAAACTGCCGCCGGCGCAAGGCTGGCTGGTGGTCGCAGTGATTTTCCTGGCCGGCGGCATGGCGCTGAGCGCGATGCTGCGTTTTGCCGTGAGTGAAATGGTCAGCGCGCAGCCGAGCATTCCGGACCGCGTGGCCGGCGCCTTCTTGGGCGCGGTCCGCATCGGCCTGTTGGCCGTGGTCCTGGTGCTGGTCTTCGACCGCATCATTCCGCCCGGCCGCGAGCCGGCCTTCCTGCAGGGCTCGCAATGGCGGCCGGTGCTGTCGAAAGCGGGCCAGCGCGGCCTGCGCTCGCTGCCGCCCGATGTCGTCGATTATATCGACCGGCTCAAGCGCGAGCGGGGAATTTGACGCGGGAACCGATGAGCGTGGCGGCCGTAGGCCGCTACGGTCTGTGCAACCAAACCGCATCGGGATAGGTTATCGGCTAATCGTCAGCAAAACGGAGCGGTGCCCCAATGTCGGAAATCGTATACGAGATCGTCGAGCACGATGGCGGCTGGGCCTACAAGGTCAACGGCGTATATTCCGAAGCATACCCGAGCCACGCCGACGCGCTTGCCGCCGCGCAAGCCGCGGCCGAGGAACAGGAAGTGCCCGGCCACAACGAAACCATCGAATACGAGGACGAAAAAGGCCGCTGGCATACTGAGAACACGCGCGGCGGCGATCGCCCGCACACCTCGGTCAAGGACAAAGGCTAGCGCATGATCTCCGCCGGCGTATGAAAAAAATCGGCGGACCGGGCGCGATCGCGGGCCTGCTGTCGTTCAACGGCGGCTTTGTCGACACCGCCGGTTTCCTCGGCCTGCAGGGCCTGTTCACCGCCCATGTGACCGGAAACTTTGTCACCCTCGGCGCCGCCTTGGTGCTCGGCCACCACGGCGTCATCGGCAAGCTGCTGGCGCTGCCGGAATTCGTCCTGGTGATCGCGTTGGCACGCGTTGCTGGCGCCGGTTTGCGGGCGCGCAAACTGCCGGTGCTGCGCATCCTGCTCACCGCCGAGTTTGCCCTGCTGACCGCCTACTTCGCGGCGGCGGTGGGGTTCGGCCCGTTTCCCGACCCCGACAGCCCGCTCGCGCTGCTCACCGGCTTTGCCGGCATCGCCGCGATGGCGTTGCAGAACGGGCTGCAACGGGTGCACCTCGCCAGCGCGCCGCCGACCACGATCATGACCGGCAATACCACACAGGCGACCATCGACGCCGTCGACCTGCTGATCGCCCCCGAGCCGGCGAAAACCGCCGAAACCCGCGCGCGCTTTGTCCGCGTGGCGCTGAGCATCGTCTATTTCGCCGCCGGCTGCGCGATCGCGGCGACGCTTTATTGGCTGGTCGGCTTCTGGTGCCTGGGGCTGGCGGTCGCGGTCGGCGCGGCTGCCGCGGTGATGCGACTGGAGGCGGGTGCCTGATTTTCCGCACCGGCTCGTCATGCCTGCGCCTTTACCGATTGCACAGCAATATGGCCTAGCCTCCGGCGTAAACGGCGGCGCGAGTGGGGCAATGCGGTCGGGCGCAATCTTCGGCGAGAACGCGACGCGCGTCTTGGTCGCGCTGCTGTTTGCCGTCTACAACCTGCTGCCGCTTTACGGGCTGTGGGCCTGGCACTGGGACGCGTTCCAGCTCCTGATCCTGTATTGGTCGGAAACCGTCATCCTCGCCGCCTGGACCATGGTGCGCCTGACGTTTGTGCCGACGGCAATGCTGGGCGAAATTGAGATCAACAAACAAGTGCAGACCGCGACCCACGCCAACCTGATCGGCATCATGTCAATGGTCGCGGCCATGTTCTGCGCCGCGCATCTTTTCTTTCTCTGCACGCTATTTTCCGACGATTGGTTTCGCAGGCTGCACGGGATCGGCGAATTGCTGCGTAGGTTCTACATCGATTCCGGCGCCTGGTTTGCTTTGGGGCTGGTCGCGGTCGCCGGCGGCATCGATTCGCTGATCGGCGAGTACCACCCGCAATTCGTCGACAGGCTGGCGCAGCGCCTGCACATCACGCTGCCGGCGCCGGCGCCGACGTCGCATCCGGGCGACCCGGTCGCCAACATTCTCAGCGTGCTGTTCAACCGCATCATCGTCATGCAGATCGCCGTCATATGCGGAGCATGGTTCGTGCGGCATTGGGGCTCAGCCGGGCCGCTCGCGATCATCGTCGCGATCAAGACCGTGTGGGATTTCGGCCATCGCACCCGATTGATAAAGGCCGACGTTATCCAAATGTGAAGTCGCGCGACGAGCTTAGCGCTTCAAGCCTTTTCCTTCTTGGCAGCTTTCTTTTTCGCCGGCGGCGCCGCGGCGGCGGCGGCAGCGAGTTCCGCGTCGCGCGCCAGACGCAGCGCGCGCAGCCGCGCGGTCTTGTTGCGCATGGCGGTAGCGGAATTCTCATAGTCGAGCATTGCGCGCCTGCCATCCTCGGCTTGCCTCAGCTTCCTGAATTGGCTGTTGGCGGCGTTCTTGTTTGCGTTGTCGGCCAATGCAATCTCCATGGCTCAAATGTCTAGGCTACGATTTCGCGCCGCAGCCGCGGCGCCGGACTATAGGCCGGCAGCTTTTCTGAGCGCGGCATTGATGCGCTCCTGCCAGCCGGGGCCGTCCGCCTGGAACTGATCTAAGACATCGCGGTCGATGCGCAAGGAGACAAGTTCCTTGACGCCCGGCAAGGAGGGGCTTTTCGGCAAGGATTCCGGTGGCTTAGTGGTAGCCGCCTTGAACGCCTGTTCGGCCGCTTGCCGCGAATCGGTCGTACGCCGGGTCATTGAGGTTGTTCTAGCACGCCCCGGCACGATTTGTCCGGCGGCTATGGGGCGTCGCAGCCGTCACATTTTGCCGGCGCGCCGCCAATGGATGCGGAACAGATTGCCCTGACTGTCGGGCAGCGAGGTCAGCGTCATGTCGTCGCCGGAAAGCGTGATGTGGCGCACCTGGGTGCCGTCGACCCGGTTGGGATTGATGGCGGCGAAAAGGGTGTGGCGCACCTCGTCGCCGGCAACCTCGAAGCGGCCGGCATAAGCGACCACGCCGAGCGCGGCCTCGGCCCGCTCGTGCGGTGTGGTTGAGTCGAGGTCCATGCGCGCGACCGTCTCGCTCACCTTTTTGCGCTTCGTCGGCGTGTTGACCACGCTCATAAAGCCGTCCGGCGAGTACATGATCTGCGAGGCGCGCGCCACGTCCCAGACCGCGCTGCCATCGGCGCGCACGATCTCGCGCCCGCGCTCGCGCCAGACACCGACCAGGTCTTCGTTTCGCATGACCGTTTTCCCCACTATGCGCACGTTTGGCGGCCACGTTATCCGCCGTCCGGCCAGCGGCAAAGCCGGTCGATGCAGGTTGCCCGCGATGCGTGCAAGGGGCAGAATATCGGTTGTGGGGGGTGGGCGTGACGTCCGACTTTGTGTTGCGTGGCGGTTTGTTGTGGTGCATGGCGGGCGCCGTCGTCACGCTTGCCGCTTGCGCCGGCGATAGCCATTACGTCAGCCCCGCACGCGCCCCGATCGGAAAATGGACGATCGAGAACAGCATCGACCGCATCACCGGCGCCCCGCTGTCGAATTCAATTTTGCCCACCCTGCGCGTTTCCAATGGCGAAATTCCCTTCCCGCCGCCGGCGAAGTTGCAACTGATATGCTTCAAACAGCACCCCGCGGTATTTATCAGTTTCGACTTCAAGATCGGCTCCACTCGCAACACCGAAGTCGGCTATCGCTTCGACGAAAAGCCGGGTCATGAGCCGCGCGTGCGCATCATCGACGATCACAAATCCCTGATCATCGAGGATCCGGCCGAAGTGGCGCGCTTCGTCGGCGAACTGGCGACCTCCGACAATCTCTATGTCCGCATCCGCGCGCTCAACGCGGCCCGCACCAGCGCCGAATTTAAAGTGGCCGGCGCGTCGGACGCAATCAAAGCCGCCTATGCGGGTTGTCCGCTCCAGCCGGTCGCGCATGCCGGCGCGCCGCTGCCTGCCGAGCGCGGCGACAAAGACGACTGAGCCTCACCGCCAAAGGCCGTCGGAAGCCCATTTGGCCGGCGGAATCTCCGGCCCGATGTTGAAGTGGAACGTCACCACGGTCATGCGATCGGGCGTTGTCGCGCAGGAGAACGAGAGCGCGTACCATTTGCCGCGGCTGCGAAAGGCGCCGCCCTTGGCCACGATAGTATGATCGTGAATGCGCGGTTCCGCCGTGGCATTGGCGACCGCGCGATCGGGGCGGAACTTTCCCGTCTCCTTGCGGATGCGCTTCATGGCGGTGTAGTCGCAGAGCTGTTCCAGCCGTTCGTCCGGCGCCAGCATCTGCAAGGCATGTTCAAAGCGGTTTTCGGCGGCGGAAGCCTGTGCCGCAACGAGCAGGCCCAAGCCGATCGCCAATCCGAACGCCCGCATACAGCCGCTTCCTGTCATGTCCTGTCGACCCGCGCATTTACGCGGGCGACGGCGCGCATGGCAACCCGGGCCACCGGCTTGTCCCACGCTAAATACAAGATTGCGGACAAATCGCCGCACGTGCTCAGGCGTATTTCGGATCGCGGTCGAGCAGTTCGATCGAAATACCCTGCGGCCCGCGCAGGAAACAGATCTTGATGCCGGGCCGTGGACTGTGCGGTTCCTTGGTGAACTCGACGCCCTTTTTTTTTAGATCGGCGGCGATGGCGTCGATTCCGGTAACCGCCAGACCGAAATGGTCGAGCCCCTGATACGGCGTCGTCGGCGGCGCATGAACACCGTCGCCGGGCTTGACCTCGGCGAGAAAAATATTGGCGCCGCCGAGCTTCATGTCGATGCGCGGCTTGCCGGCCTGCGTCGAGCGGGTGACCTGCGCGCCGAATACGCGCTCGAACCACTGCGCTGTTGCTTCCGGATCGGGCGTGCGCAGGTGGATATGGTCCCAAGTGTAGCTCGCCATTGCTTCTCTCCCACGCTGTTTGTTGACGCGATTAAGGCCATAGACAGCGAGCCGGCGCAACGGGGGTGCGCCGGAACCGTCAAGGCGATCGCGCGGCGGCCAAATTCGGAGAGGATGCGGGCAATGCGTTGAAGCTCATTCGCAGTGCGACGATAAATGCCGGAACGATGAACAGCGGACCAAAGGCAATCCCGGTCATATGCGCGAGCGCCGCGGCAACCAGAGGCAGGATCAGTAGCAGGCCGCAGGAAATGCGCAACGCGCGCTCGGATGCGTCGCTTTCCACCGGCTGCTGCCAAAGCCAGGCGACCACGATCACGCCGAACACCAGGTCGTAATCCTGCAAGTAGGGCGCCGCCAGGCAGGTGCCGAGCAGCAGCGCGGCATTCTTCAAAGCGGCGGGCGTGTCTCGAAACCACACCACGACGACAGCAGCGCAGGCGAACGCACCGACGATCCCTTGCGCCCAATAGGCGGTCGCAACCGAAGCGCCCAGCGAGCGCGCGGCAATGAAGACCGAAACCATGCGCGGCGAAATATCGTCTTCCAAGATAACGTGGCGCAGCGCCGTCAGGTTGCGCAGGTAATGCGCCCACAGCTCCGGCCCGAATACGAGCCAGCTCAGGCCGAGCAGCACGCCCACGGTGACCGCGGCGGCGGCGATGACGCGCCATTGCCGCCCAGCGATCAGCGCGACCGGCAGCAGCAATGCAAGATGCGGCTTATAGATCATCGCGCCGAACAGCATTCCGGCGAGATAGGGTCGCCGCTCGATCAGGCTCAGGCCGCCGCCGAGCAGCGCCGCCGTCCAGCAGCCGTTCTGCCCGCCGACGGCGTTGATCAGTATGGCGGGCGAAGCGAGCGCCAAGAGCAGCACGCCCTGCCCCGGCATCGCCAGCTTGAGCGCGCGATAGAAAGCGTACCAGCTCGCCGACAGCCACACGAACAACGATGGAACGTAGGGGATAATGGCAAACGGCATGCTCATCAGCAGCATCACCGGCGGATAGCTGTAGTGATAACCGTCGAGCGGGGAGCCGACGATGGTCTGTTGGAAGGCGTGGAAAGCGTGGATGTCGTAGATCTCGGCGGCGCGGCCGTGCAGCGCGAGAAACGCGCCCGACCAGTAGTTGACCCAATCGTCGCCAAACGGCCGGCCGGCGGCATTGAGCAGGTGATTGTGGGTCTGGTGCAGCAGGTCGTAGAAATACCCGAACAGCGCGGCGGCGACAAAGCTGCGCGCTACGGTGACGACAATCGGTGGGACGGCGGCCGTTCGCATCTGACCCATGAAACGCCGCCCCGGTTACAATAGAGTTAAGTCGGCCCTGCGCTCCTTCTCCTTGCCAAATCCCCGTCCAACGACCACTCTTGCCGCGCCGGTCCAACAGGATCGCCGCAGGGAGAACGACCCATGAAAGCCGCCGTCTTCGCGCTCGCGCTTGCCGCCTCCGGTTTCGCCGTCAACGCCGCCTATGCCG
>JBOHII010000516.1:0-15789 GCA_050725955.1 Pseudolabrys sp.
GGCAAGGTGCCGCTCGAGGAATCGGTGGCGATTTACGAGCGCGGCGAGGCGCTCAAGAAGCGTTGCGAGGAATTGCTGCGCCAGGCGGAAGCGCGGGTGGAAAAGATCACGCTCGACAGCTCCGGCAGGCTGACGGGCAGCGAACCGCTCGACGTCGATTGATTGTCATGGCGTCAATCGGCGGCTTCGGCGCCTATGTGCTGCAGGTACTGGCCGAACACGGCGTGCTCGATACCGGTTGCAAGGTGCGCTGCATGATGCTGCCCGATATTTTCGTCGATCAGGATACGCCCGCCGCCATGTACGCCAAAACCGGCCTCGACGCCCGCGGCATCGTCGCCAAGGTATTCGAGGCCCTTGACAAGGACGCCGCCCTCGAGACGGTGAAGCTGGCCTAGCCCTTAGCGCCGTTTTTGCTTCGGGACCTTCTTGCCTTTTTCGCGCGCGTCCGAGAGACCGATGGCAATCGCCTGCCTGCGGCTCTTGACCGTTTCCCCGCTGCGGCCGCTTTTGAGAGTGCCCTTGTTGCGCTTTCGCATCGCGCGCTCGACATATTTCGAAGCGCCCTTGGAATACTTTCGTGCCATACTTTTCCTCCACAAATGCCGGCCGCTCGTCGTGTCGGGCCAAAGCGCATAACGGCCGTGCCGGGAACTTTGTTCCACATACAAGAGAACGGCCGATGACCGCCCCGCGCCAACGCGCCGACCGCCTGCTGGTCGAGCGCGGTTTGTTCGACAGCCGCGCCAAGGCGCAGGCCGCGATCGCGGCCGGGCTGGTCACCGCCAATGGCGTTACCGTGCGCAAGGCGTCGGAGACGATCGCCCTCAATGCGCGCCTGCGCGCGACACCGGCACAACCTTACGTCTCCCGCGGCGGGGTGAAGCTCGCCGCTGCCCTCGATCATTTCGGCATCGATCCGCGCGGTCGTGTATGCCTCGATGTCGGCGTCTCCACCGGCGGCTTCACGCAAGTGCTGTTGCAGCGCGGCGCCAAGCTCCTCTACGCGATTGATGTCGGACGCGGGCAACTGCATGAATCCCTGCGCCTTTGCCCCGAAGTCGTTTCGCTGGAGGAAACCGACATCCGCACATTCTCCCCTGCCCGGTTGGATACCAAGCCGGATTTAATTGTCGTCGACGTCAGTTTCATCTCGCTTAAATTGGTGCTGCCGGCCGCGCTCGCGTTGGCGGAGCCGCCCGCACAACTGGTGGCGCTGATCAAACCGCAATTCGAGGCGGGCCGCGCTCGGCTCAAGAAAGGCATCGTGCGCGATCCCGCCGTGCATGCGTCCGTCTGTGATGACATTTCCGCCTTTGTCGGCTCGCTTGGCTGGCATGTTGAAGGCATTATCCCCTCGCCGATCGCCGGCGGCGACGGCAATGCCGAATTCCTGCTGGGGGCGGCGCGTGACTGAACAACTCACCATCGCCCGCCTCGGCCATCGCGGCGACGGCATCGCCGACACGCCTGCGGGGACGGTCTATGTGCCCTTTGCATTGCCGGGCGAAACGGTCACGGTTGAGCCGGTTGCCGGCCATCCTGACCGCCGCCACCTCGATCGTGTCGACAAACCAAGCCACGAGCGAGTGGCGCCGATCTGCAAGCATTTCACCCACTGCGGCGGCTGCGCCATGCAGCACTGGTCGCTCGCCGAGTATCACTTATGGAAACGCGGCCTGGTGGCCGATGCGCTCGCCCAGGCCGGGCTGATCGCGCCTCTCGCCGACATCATCGACGCGCACGGCCGAGGCCGCCGCCGTGCGGTTCTCCATGCGCGGCGCGGCACGCAAGACGTGTTCGAAGTCGGCTTCACTGCGCCGCGCGCGCACCACATCGTCGCCATCGAAGATTGCCCAATCCTGGCGCCCGGCTTGGCGGGCGCGATCGACGCCGCCTGGGCTATCGCGGAGATCTTGAAGCCCGCCGCCAAACCTCTCGACATTCAGGTGACTGCGACCGATTCCGGGCTGGATGTGGACGTGCGCGGCTCCGGCCCGCTTACCCCCAATCGCACAACGGCGCTTGCCGGCGTCGCCGAGAAGCACAAACTCGCGCGCATCACCCGCCACGGCGAACTGGTGGCGCAAAACGCGCAACCGCTATTGAAGATCGGGCGCGCCATGGTGCCCTTGCCGCCCGGTGCATTCCTGCAGGCGACCGCCGAAGGCGAAGCGACGTTGGCCCGTCTGGTGATCGAGCATGTTGGCGCCGCCAAACGCGTCGCCGATCTTTTCTGCGGTGTCGGCACGTTTGCCTTGCGGCTCGCGGAACACGCGCGCGTGTCGGCGGCCGACAGCGATGCGGGTGCCGTCAAGGCGCTGACCCAGGCCGCGGGCAAGACCGGCGGCTTGAAACCGATCGAAGCGCAGGCGCGCGATCTGTTTCGCCGCCCGTTGATGGCCGCGGAGCTCAAAGGCTTCGATGCCGTCGTGTTCGATCCGCCGCGCCAGGGCGCCGAGGCGCAGGCGCGCGAATTGGTTAAAAGCACGGTACCGATCGTGGTTGCGGTGTCGTGCGACGCGAACACGTTTGCGCGCGATGCGCGCATCCTGGTCGATGGAGGCTATAGACTCGTGAGCATCACACCGGTCGATCAGTTCCGCTATTCGTTCCACGTGGAGATGGTGGCGAAGTTCGCGAGGTAGCGGCTACTGAAAATCGAATCCCCTGCCGCCCCAGCGGTCCTGCCACATCTTCTCGCCGATGGTGCAGGAAATGCGCGGCGCCTGCGCCGAGGCCGGGATGACGTGCGGCTCCGGTTGGCGACCGGAGATTTCCAACACCAGTTTGGTTCGCGTCGCCTCGATGAACTGCTTGCGTTCGTGGATCGGCACCACGAAGGCGCCCGGCCCCCCGATCACGCAGTCTTCGTAATAAACATCGAGATTCTCGATATCCATTGTGCCGGGATTGGGCCGCTTGAGCATGATCGGCAGCCCGTTGATGGTGATGCCCGCGGCAAGTACGTCCTCGCGCGTCGGCACGATCAGCGGACCGGAATTGTTGGCACCGTCGCCCGACACGTCGATCACCCGCCGCAAGCCTTGATAGCCGCTATTGTCGAACAGCGGCTTGGCAAAAACGAGCGCGCCGGCGATCGAGGTGCGCGAGGCGCGACGGTAAGGCGCAGCGGCGATCTCCGCGGCCACGCTGTCGGCCGATTCCGGGCCCTCGATCAGCCGCCAAGGCATGATGACCTTCTGGTCGAACTGGCCGGCCCATTCGAAATAGGTGATGGCAACTTTGCCGTTGGCTCCCTCGCGCAGCGCCTGGAGGAATTCGCGCGAGGTCAGCGCTTGAATATAGCCTTCGCGCTGCAACGCCTGCTCCTCCGGGTCCATCGAATAGGAGACGTCGACCGCGATCACCAACTCAACGTCAACGGGAATGGCGCCCGGGCTCTTGTCGGCGAACCGCGGTTGTGGCGCCGCAGACGCCGCAAGCGTGATCGCTGCGGCGGCAGCCGCAAGGGTGATGGTCTTTGAAAGCCTACGTCGCCCCATGTCGAAATGCTGGCACAGGGCAAGGGCGAAAAAAAGGCCTTCAGTTCCGCTAATCCGGAGCGCTCGGCCGCAATGACGAAATGACTCAATCCAGCGGCTCGGTGCCGATGATCTCGATGCCGAACCCGCCAAGGCCGACATAAGTGCGCTTGCTGGAAGTGAGCAGGCGGATCGATGAAATGCCGAGATCTTTGAGAATCTGCGCGCCGAGGCCGACCTCGCGCCATTGCCGTGAGCGCGCCGCCTCGGTGCCGGTGTCGCCCTCGTGCGGGATTTCCGCCACCGGCACGCCGGCGGTGCCATCGCGCAGATAGACGATGACGCCACGGCCGGCGGATTTGAAGCGCGCCAGCGCCGCGTGGATGGGCTTGGCGCCGCCGAACACGTCGCCGATCACGTCGGCCCGGTGCAGGCGCGCCGGCACACCCGCACCGTCGCCAATCTGGCCGTAAACGAACGCCATGTGGTGCACCTGGTCGAACGGCGTCACATAGGCATAGCCGTTGAGCGCGCCGATCTCGGAGGCAACTTGAAATTCGGCCACTCGCTCCACCAGCTTGTCGCTGTTCTGCCGGTAGGCGATCAGCTCGGCGATGGAGACCTGCGCGAATTTATGCTTATGCGCGAAAGCGGCGACTTGCGGGCCGCGCATCACGGTCCCATCGTCGTTCGTGAGCTCGGACAAGACGCCGACCGGCGGCAACCCCGCCAACCGGCAGAGATCGATGCAGGCTTCCGTGTGACCGGAGCGCATCAGCACGCCGCCCTGGCGCCCGATCAGCGGAAACACGTGGCCGGGACGCACGAAATCGTCGGCGCCGCTGTTGTTGTTGGCGAGAGCGCGCACGGTATTGCAGCGCTCCTCTGCGGAAATGCCGGTGTTGAGGCTGTGGCGGACATCGACCGAGACCGTGAAGGCGGTGCCCAGCGGCGCGTCGTTTTCTGCCACCATGGGATCGAGATGTAATCGGCGCGCGTGGTCGGCGGCAAGCGGCGCACAGACGATGCCCGACGTATTGCGGATGATGAAGGCCATCTTTTCCGGCGTGCAGAGCGAGGCGGCGACGCACAGGTCGCCTTCGTTTTCACGGTCGTCATCGTCGCTGACCACGACGATTTCGCCCTTGGCGAAGGCCTTGATCGCCGCGTGGACTCTGCTGTGGGTATCGGACACTAAGCTTACCCCGAGATGAGCGTCAGCCCGGCTTGAACGGCCACGCCGTTCCCTCGCCGACCTGGCCGCGATGCATCAGATAGTGATCGGCCAGGACGCATGCCACCATCGCTTCGCCAATCGGCACCGCGCGGATACCGACACACGGATCGTGACGGCCCTTGGTCACGACGTCCGTGTCGCGGCCGTAGCGATCGACGCTCTTGCGCGGCGTCAAGATCGATGAAGTCGGCTTGACCGCAAAACGCGCGACGATCGCTTGACCTGAGGAAATGCCGCCGAGAATGCCGCCGGCATGGTTGGACAGAAACACTGGCTTGTCGTCGTTGCCCATCCTCATCTCGTCGGCATTGTCCTCGCCGCTCATTGCCGCGGTGGCAAAGCCGTCGCCAATCTCCACTCCCTTGACCGCATTGATCCCCATCAGCGCGCCAGCCAAATCGCCATCGAGCTTGGCATAGACCGGCGCGCCGAGCCCCGCGGGCACGCCTTCCGCCACCACTTCGATCACCGCGCCGCAAGACGATCCCGCCTTGCGCACGCCGTCGAGATAGCTCTCGAAAAACTTGGCTTGCTTTGCATCCGGGCAAAAGAATGGATTGTTGCCAACTTCGTTCCAGTCCCAGCGCGCGCGGTCGATTTTGTGCTGGCCCATCTGGATGAGCGCGCCGCGCACGGTTAGGTCAGGCATGATTTTGCGCGCGATGGCGCCGGCGGCAACGCGCGCGGCGGTCTCGCGCGCCGAAGCGCGTCCGCCGCCGCGATAGTCGTGCAGGCCGTATTTAACGTCATAGGTGTAGCCGGCATGGCCTGGCCGATATTTGTCTTTGATCTCGGAGTAGTCCTTCGAGCGCTGATCGACATTGGCGATCATGAGCATGATCGGCGTACCGGTGGTGACCTGAACGCCGTCGTCGCCGGTGAACACCCCGGACATGATCTTCACCGCGTCCGGTTCTTGGCGCTGGGTGGTGAAGCGCGACTGTCCGGGCCGCCGCTTGTCGAGAAAGACCTGGATGTCGGCTTCGGTGAGCGGAATGCGCGGCGGGCAGCCGTCGACGACGCAGCCGATCGCCGCCCCGTGGCTTTCGCCGAAGCTGGTGAACCGGAACATATGACCGAAAGTATTGATCGACATGCGTGTTTCCGCTTTGCGCGCTGTTGGTACAGCGCGCTTTCGCGGCGGTCAAATTATGCGTAACGGGTGAGTTGCTCGCCCTCGAACACATAGACCACCCCCTGCTCGATATCGAGCAAGGGCGCGGCGGCCGGTTTGGCGATGCCGAGGTAGGCGATCAGCCCGCGCGCGGTGCCGCCATGGGCGGCCGCCACCGTGTCGCCGGCCAAGCTCTCGTACCAGCGGCGCATGCGCGCCGCCACCATCGCATAGCTTTCGCCGCCCGGCGGCACGAAATGCCATTTGTCGTGCTCGCGCTGGGCGATGCCGGGGGGATCGCGTTCGTGCAATTGCGCGATGGTCGAGCCCTCCCAGTCGCCAAAGGCGATTTCCGCAAGCAGCGGCTCCGCCCGATATCCTTGCGCGGCAAGGCCGAGTGCGGCGCGGGCCAATTCCATGGTCGCGCTGGCGCGCTTGAGCGGGCTCGATACATAGTCGAAGTCTGCGGGATCGCGGCCGGCACGCGCAAAAAGATCGCACAGGATTTCACCGCAATGGACGCCTTGAGCGCGGCCGCGCGCATTGAGCGGCACATCGTGGCGGCCTTGCAGCCGGCCTTGGACGTTCCAGTCGGTTTCGCCGTGGCGGATGTAATAGATGGTCGGACGCGGCATCGCCGATGCGGCCATCATTCAACGGTAAAATCCGGCGCGTCGGGATGCTTGATGCCGACGATGTGATAACCGGCGTCGACGTGTTGAATTTCCCCGGTGACGCCGCTCGACAGATCGGAGAGGAAAAACACTCCGGCCTTGCCGACATCCTCCAGCGTCACGTTGCGCCGCATCGGCGTGTTGTACTCGTTCCACTTCAGGATATAGCGGAAATCGCCGATGCCGGAGGCGGCCAGCGTCTTGATCGGTCCGGATGAGATGGCGTTGACGCGGATGTGCTTGGTGCCGAGATCGGCGGCAAGGTAGCGCACCGAGGATTCCAGCGCCGCCTTGGCGAGCCCCATCACATTGTAATGCGGCATCCACTTCTCGGCGCCGTAATAAGTGAGCGTGAGCAACGAGCCGCCGTTTTGCATCAGCTTCTCGGCGCGTTGCGCCAGCGCCGTAAAAGAATAGCAGCTCACCAACATCGTCTGCGTGAAATTTTCCGCCGTGGTGTCGACGTAACGGCCGTCGAGCTGGTCCTTGTCGGAGAATGCGATTGCGTGCAGCAGGAAATCGAGCGAGCCCCAGGCCGCCTGCACGGCGGAAAACACCGCATCCATGGACGCCACATCGGTGACGTCGCAGTGGCCGACCACCAGGCCGTCCACCTCCTCGGCCAGCGGCTCGACGCGCTTTTTCAAGGCCTCGCCCTGATAGGTAAAGGCAAGGTCGGCACCGTGGTCACGGCAGGCGCGAGCGATTCCCCAGGCGATCGAGCGGTTGTTGGCCACGCCCATGATCAGCCCGCGTTTGCCGCGCATCAGGCCCGAGGTTTCCGGCATCAATCTTCCCGTTACGCCGGTACGGCCGGCTGCTTTCGTATGGCATAGGGTCAGGGGGCCAGCAAGCAATGCGCCATGCTCGGCGTTTGTCGCTGGTATATCAATTCGTTCCTGGGAATATGATCGGGCTTGAGGGGTTCTTCAGAGTGACCGGCGTGCTGAAACGCGCACGGTCCGGCAATGGGGGCAGGCTTGGCCAGTTTTGCGAAGAACGTCGAGGCGACGATCCCGGCCCTGCGCCGCTACGCCCGGGCGTTGACACGCGATGCCGACATTGCCGACGACCTGGTGCAGGACACGCTGGTGCGCGCCTTGCGCTCGGAACATTTGTTTCATGGCGGCGAGGTACGCAGTTGGCTGTTCACGATCCTCACCAACCTCAACCGCAACCGCCTGCGCTCGCTGGCGCGGCGGCCTGCACTCTCTCCACTCGAGGACAACGATGCCCCCGATCTGGCGGGACCGGAAGCCGGCGGCCGCGATATTGAACGAGCGCTCTCCACCTTGGTGGAAGATCAGCGCACCGCCCTGCTCTTGGTGGTGCTGGAAGGCCTCAGTTATCGCGAAGTCGCCGAAGTGCAGGGCATACCGATCGGCACTGTGATGTCGCGTCTGGCGCGGGCGCGGGCGCAGATCAAAAATTATCTCGACGGCGGGCGCCAGGCGCTGCGCCGCGTGAAATGAAGGAAAGAAGGTGAACCCATGATCGATCGCGATTCACCCGTGACCGAAGACGAACTGCATTCCTATGTCGACGGGGAACTGCCGGCCGACCGCCAGGAAGCAGTGGTCAGCTGGCTCACCGCGCATCCCGAACAAGCCGCGCTGGTCGCCGCTTGGCGGGCACAGGCCGAAGCGATCCGCGCGCGCTACGGCTCCGTCTTGAACGAGCCGGTTCCGCAGCGGCTCAAGCTCGACCAAGTGTTGCGCAGCGAGCGTTCCGCCGGGCGTTCCTGGAAGGCGATGGCGGCTGCAGCGGCCGTCGTCGCGTTCATGCTTGGCGGCGGCGCCGGCTGGATCGCGCGCGGCGCGTCGATGGCCTCGCCCAGCAGCTTCGAGACCTATACCGCCGATGCTATCGAAGCCCATAAGCTTTACGTGGTCGAGGTCCGCCACCCGGTCGAGGTGCCCGGCAGCGAACGCACCCACATGACGCAATGGCTGACCAAGCGGCTCGGCTATCAACAGCATATTCCCGACCTGCAATCGCTCGGCCTTAAGCTGGTCGGTGGCCGGCTGCTGCCGGGACCGACCGGCGAAGCAGCCGCGCTTTACATGTATGAAGGCCCGACGGGCGAACGCTTCACGGTCTATTGCGCCAAGGCCGCGACGCAGGAAACCGCACTCCGCTTCAAGGCGGAAAGCCGCTTTGCCGCGATATATTGGGTGGACGACCGGCACGCCTTTGTGGTGAGCGGGCCATCGGACCGCGAACGACTCGAGCAGGTCACCAAGACGATCTACGACCAGATCGACAAAACCGGCGCGAAGAAGTCGTAAGGCATGTGTCATGGCCGGGCTTGTCTCGGCCATCCCGATTGAGCCCGCTGCTGACGGCCTACTGTAGATCCTTCCTCGGATCGTAAGGCTCGCCCTCGCGCCATTTGCGCATCAGTTCCTTGAACTCGTCGTCCGTGCGTTCGGGCAGCATGATGCGCACCGTGGCAAGCAGGTCGCCGGCGACGCTTTTGCTCTTCAGCCCCTTGCCATTGAGCCGGAAGGTGCGGCCGGAATTGGTGCCGGCGGGGATAGCCAATTCCACCGCGCCGTCGAGCGTCGGCACGCGGATTTTGCCGCCGAGCGCCGCTTCGTAAAGCGTGATCGGCAGATCGAGCCGCAGGTCGGCGCCCTCCGGCTTGAACAGCGGATGCGGCGCGACATGCACCGTGATCAACGCGTCGCCGGCCTTGCCATTGGCAACCGGCCAGCCCTGGCCCTTGAGGCGTATCGATTGGCCGCTGGCAAGGCCCGCCGGAATTTTCACCTCGACGTCCTTGCCGGTCGGCAGATGCAGGCGGGTCTTGGTGCCCTTGGCCGCTTCCGGCAGGCTGATGGTCATTTCGGCATGCAGGTCCTGGCCACTGGAAGGCGCGCCGAAATCCTCCCCCTCGAACTGCGTGCCGAAGCCCTGCGCGCCACGCGCGGCGCCGCCGAACATGTTGCGCAGGATGTCCTCGAAACCGCCGCCTTGAAATCCGCCACCACCGCCGCGACGCTGAAAGCCATCCGACCCGAAGTTGAAGCTTTCGAAATGTGCGCCACCCGGCCCCTGGCTGGCACCGGCGCCAGGTTGTCCGCGGAATCCTTCGAACCCGGTGAAGCGCGGCTTACCCTCGGCGTCGATCTCACCGTTGTCGAACGCCTTGCGCTTCTTGTCGTCGCCGGCGATCTCGTATGCGGCGTTGAGCTCGGCGAAGTGCGAGGCCGCCTGGGGGTCGTGCTTGTTGGCGTCGGGATGCAGCTTCTTGGCGAGCCGCCGGTAGGCGCTCTTGATCTCGGCCTCGCTCGCACCCTTCGATACCCCCAGAACCTCGTAGGGGTCGCGCATCTCGTCCAAACTCCTATGAAATCCCCTGCCCGCCGATCAAATGCCGGCGACTCGGCGCATAATGTGGGGTTCAAACTGGCAGGATGCAACGCACCTTCGCCGTTCCGGTTACGGCGCGCAAGCGCGTCTATTCCGTCATTCCGGAACATCGCGCAGCGATGGACCCGGAATCCAGATGCAAGTGAAGCGCTTGTTTCTGGATTCCGAGTTCGCGGGCTAATGCCCGCGCCCCGGAATGACAATTACGATCGCTTCCAGGGCTTGAGGGCGCGCACTTCCCAGCCGCCCTTTTGCTGCTGGCAGGCCTCGCCTTGCATCCAGGCCTGCGCGCGGCCCCTGACATAGCTCGCCAGGAAATCGCGGCAGGTCTGGCCGTCCTGGGTATAGGCGGAGGCGATCGGCGTGACGGTGCCGCGCGCGCCGGTGGTCGGGTTTTCCCAAGGAGCGCTGGCGTCCTTGCCGCCACGGCCGAGCACATCGGAGGCCGCAGCTCGCGCATAAGCGAGATCGCCCGCCGGTGGCAATTCGGCCGCCCATTTGGCGTCCGACGCATGGCCGATCGATCCGGTCGTTTCGGGCTTGTCGTCGCCGAACAGAGCGTCCAATTGTCCGGTTGAGATACTGCAGCCGCCGGCGGCCAACGCCAGCAGCAGGGCTGCGGCCGGCGGTAGGGCCCGCCATAGGCGCACGCGCGCGCATCCTCTATAAAGGCGCCGGTGGAACTGATGGGTATTGGCACCGGCCAAGTGTGAGCACTCCGCAAACGATGTCTGATACGGCCCCGATTGAACACCCGGTTTGGTTAACGAGTGGTGATTTCACCGCCGCCGACGAGCCCTTGCGGCTGTTTTCATGCTGGCTCACCGAGGCGATCGCATCGGAACCGCGCGATCCGACTGCCATGACGCTAGCCACCGTCGATGCCGACGGCTGGCCGAATGCCCGCATGGTGCTGCTCAAGGGCGCCGATGCCAGCGGATTCGTGTTCTACACCAATATAGACAGCCAAAAGGGGCATGAATTAGCCGTCCATCCGCAGGCGGCGCTGGTGTTCCATTGGAAATCGCTGAACCGACAGGTGCGCGTGCGAGGCGAGGTCAGCCGCGTCAGCGACGCGGAGGCCGACGCCTATTTCGCCAGCCGGCCCAAGCAAGCGCAGATCGGCGCCTGGGCCAGCAAACAATCCGCGCCGTTGGAAAGCCGGCTGGCTTTCGAAAAGGCGGTGGCGCTCTATGCCGCCAGATATGCTTTGAGCGAAGTTCCGCGGCCGGCCAACTGGTCGGGCTACCGCATCGTGCCGCGGCAAATCGAGTTCTGGCACGACCGGCCGTTTCGGCTGCACGACCGCATCGTGTTCATGCGCGAGAGCCCGGACGCGCCATGGAGTAAGACGCGGCTTTATCCGTGAGCTAAAAGGACCGCATGCCCGCATCGCAAAGCAACCAACCGCGCCGCACGCTGCTGCTCACCGGAGCGAGCCGCGGCATCGGACACGCGACGGTCAAGCGCTTCTCCGCCGCCGGCTGGCGCGTGATCACTTGTTCGCGCCATCCCTTCCCGGAGAATTGCCCGTGGGACGCAGGACCGGAAGATCATATCCAGGTCGATCTCGCCGACGAGGCGAACACGTTGGCCGCGGTCGAGGAAATCCGGCACCGGCTGGATACGCGCGAACTGCATGCGCTGGTCAACAATGCGGCGATATCGCCCAAGGGCGACGGCGGCAAACGGCTCGGTTCGCTCGAAACCACCATCGATGTCTGGCACCATGTGTTCCAGGTGAATTTTTTCGCGCCGATCATGCTGGCGCGCGGGCTGGTGAACGAGATCAAGGCGGTCAAGGGCTCTGTGGTGAACGTCACCTCGATTGCCGGCTCACGCGTGCATCCGTTCGCGGGCGCCGCCTACGCCACCTCGAAGGCGGCGCTGGCCTCGCTGACGCGCGAAATGGCGAGCGACTTCGGCCGTCTCGGCATCCGCGTCAATGCCATCGCGCCGGGCGAGATCGACACCGCGATCCTGTCTCCCGGGACCGAGAAGATCGTCGAGCAAATCCCGATGCAGCGGCTCGGCACCCCCGACGAAGTGGCCAAGATCATCTACGTGCTGTGCACGGAAACTTCGTCCTACGTGAACGGCGCCGAGATCCACATCAATGGCGGACAGCACGTCTAGCAAGACGCGTTCACAGCCACTTCTTCCATTTGAAGAATATCAGCGGCACCACCGCCGCCGCCACGATCAGAATCAGCGCGAATGGATAGCCGTAGGTCCAGTCGAGCTCGATCATGCCGTGATGGAAATTCATGCCGTAGATCGAGGCGACCAGCGTTGGCGGCATGAACACCACCGCCGCGATTGAGAAGATCTTGATGATGGCGTTCTGCTGGATGTTGACCACGCCGAGCATGGCGTCGAGCAGGAAGGTGATCTTGTTGGACAGAAAGCTCGCATGATCGGTGAGCGATATCACGTCGCGCTGCATGGATTGCAGCTGCGTGCGCATCTCCTTGCCCCATTTGAGGACTTCCGCCTCGTGCGCGAGAAACGACAGCAGCCGGCCGACCGAGACCTGGCTCTCGCGTACCTTGGAAGTGAGATCGCCCTTCCGGCCTAGCGCCTTGAGCACGTCGTTGTAGGACGGCGTCATAGCCTCGTCGTCCGGCTCGAAAATCGAATGCGAGACATGGTCGACTTCCGCGCTGATGCGCTCCTGGATGTCGGCGGAGCGGTCGATTACCGCGTCGAGCAGATCCATCAGGACGGTTTCGCCGGTCACCTTGGGCGGGCAGAGCCGCGCCAATTTGTGCTCGACTATGGCGAACGGGCGCGGTTCGTCGTAGCGCACGGTAAGCAGGCGATGCGACGACAGAATGAAGGTGACCGGCGTGGTCTTCGGCGCCGCCGTGTCCGATTGGCACATCAGCGTCGCGGTCATGTAGCGGCCGCCGTTCTCGACATAGAGGCGGCTCGAGACCTCGATCTCCTGCATCTCTTCGCGCGTCGGCACCGCGATGCCGAGCAGCGTCTCGACCAATTTATCCTCCTGCACGGTCGGTGAGACCAAGTCGATCCATACCGCTGCGTCCGGCGCGGCTTGCCCCGGTTCGACGGTAATTCGCTCGAGCGAAGTGCCACGCGGAACGTAGACCGAGAGCATAGAGTCACCGTGCGATCGGGTCGTCTCTCATGACTCGATCAGCGGGCCTCGCGCAAGACATAAATGCCCGCCCGCGCCGGCGTCAAAGCCGGCGCTGCGAAGCGTCGTGGCGGTGATGCGCTGGGAAGCGAGCCTCTCCGCCAGCCGTGGCCGGCTAGCGCGGCCACTCAGTCGCTGTCGTAGGCGGGGAAGCGATTTTCGGGCGCCGTGGGCCGGCCGCCCTGGTGGCGAACCGCGGCGGCAACTGCCGAAATCCCGATCTTGCCGTAACGATCGTCGAGGCTCTTAACTTGGCGCTGGGAGTCTTGACTCAGCTCCGTCGCCCGGGTCGCGTCCATTGTCTTAGTCTCCAATCCGTCCTTGGGGTTACGTCGAAGGTTCTGAATGGCCGCGCACTGGGGCGAAATTGCGCTGCAATTCGTGTTCTATGGTGACATTCGAAGAATTTTCGCCGCCTTTGCTTTGATTTCGAACATACCCGTTCATTATGGTAAACCATCCGTTAACATCTTGTGGGCAAAGTCGTTTTTCGCTTGGCCTGAGTTTCGCGGACCGCCTAAAGTCGAGTGCGGCATTCATGCAACAGACGGCCAGAAGCTTGCTGTGGACTGGTCGGAAATCGTGGCTATCGCGCGGTTTTTTGGCTTAATAGCCGTCTCGCGAATCTGAAAGTGGCCGCCCTGAGCGGTTGGGAAAGAGGAAGAAATGTCGGCAAGGGGATTATGGGTGGTTCTGTTTGGCGTCGGCGTTTTGCTCGGCGGCTGTATGCAGTCCACCATCGAGCCGGCGTCGGAAGCCAACCTGACCGCACGCGACAAAAAGCTTTTGGCGGTAGCCCCTTATGAAAACGCGACGATCCCCGAGCCGTATAAGCGGCACATCGTCGAATATCAGCGCAAGGAAGTGCCCGGCACGATCGTGATCGATAGCGATAACCGCTATCTCTATTACGTGCTGCCCGGTGGCAAGGCGATCCGTTACGGCGTCACCGTCGGCGAAGAAGCTCTGGCCTGGTCGGGTGTTGCCAAAGTCGGCCGCATGACCGAATGGCCGTCCTGGACGCCGACCGCCGAGATCAAGAAGCGCCTGGACGTGCCGGACTTTGTCGGTCCGGGTCCGCAAAATCCGATGGGCGCCCGTGCCATGTATCTGTTCGAGGGCAACAAGGACACGCTCTATCGCATCCACGGCACCAACCAGCCGGAATATATCGGTCAGGCGATTTCCTCGGGCTGCATCCGCATGACCAACGAGAACGTCATCGACCTCTACAAGCGGGTCAAGACCGGCACGGTGGTGGTGGTGCTGGCGCCGCACCAAGGCGACGCACCGTTCAGCGCGCGACTGGCATCGAGCGGCAGCCTGTTCCACTAAACGATCCGCACCGCGAATTGAAAACGGCGCCTGCGGGCGCCGTTTTTTTCAAGCCCCGAGCCTGACGCGCACGATTTCCGGCGGCACGCCGAGGCGCAGCGGCACCTTGCTGCAGCCGAGGCCGCCCGACACGATCATGTGGCGGGGCCCCTCCACGATGTGGCCATAGGCGAACCGCGCGCCATATTCTGATGGCGTCCATAGCGGCGGCATGAACGGCAGCACGATCTGCCCACCATGGGTGTGGCCGGCGAGCGTCAGCGTCACCCGCGGCGGGACCTTGGTGAAAATATCCGGCTCATGCACCAACAGGATCACCGGATCGGCGGTGGTAATACGCTTGAGCGTGCCGGGCAAATCGTCGACGCCTTTGAATTCACTCGGCCCGAGCCAGTACGCGAGTTGATCGCCAAGCCCGGCCAGCCAGAAACGGCGGCCGCGATCGTTGAGCAGCACGGCGTCGTTTTCCATCACCGGCATGTGCACCGCGGCCAAAGCCTTGCGCGCACCCTTGATGTCAAACCACCAATCGTGATTGCCGAGGATGGCATAGACGCCGAGCCGCGCCTTCAGGCGCGCCAACTCGGTCGCCCAGACCGGATGCGGCACCCGTTCGGTGACAAAGCGATGGGTGGCGAAATAGTCGCCCAGAATCACGATCAGGTCGGAGCCAAGCGCATTGGCGGCGTCGACCACCTGGCGCACCCGCGCAAGCCCCATATTGGGGCCGCCGGCATGCAGGTCGGCGATCACCGTAATGCTGAGCCGATGCGCGTCGGGCCAGCCGGGCGGCACCGGCGAGTAGTCGGTGATCACCAGATCGTTGGCTGCTTCCACGGCGGCGTATGCGGCGGTGCCCGGCGCGATGATGCCGGCAACGCCGGTCAATCCGAGCCCGGCTTTGAGCAAACCGCGGCGGCTTACCCCGCGGCGCGGCAACGATCGAACGAATAGGCTGGAAGTCCCAACGGTCATGCATCAACAATTAGCCCGAAATCGCGGGCAGAAAATGGACGGAATATTACAGTTTGCTGGAATGATTAATGGGCTTGCCCAGGTTCATCGGCCGGGGTGTCGGCAGCGGAACTCGCGCGCTGGCGACCTCGGTCGGTGGCGGCGGTTCGCGCACGTCCCACTCGCAGATTTTGTAGTGATTGTGCCGCTCGGCGATATCGAGATGGATATGGCCCTCGTGGTGGCGGTCCGCCCCGGGGCCGAGCACCGTCGAGAACCTTGCGCAGGCGCTTTCGCGTAATCCGCTGCGCAAATCCTTGGGCGCCGTCATGTCGGTCAAAATGACGACGCGGCCGTCGGCGAGCGTAAATGAGCGCACGTCGATGGCGTTGCCCTTGCCATGCTCGCTGAGCTTCGCCCCGAACACGCGATTGCGGCCGCGGCATTCGAAGTCG
>JBOHII010000517.1:0-3686 GCA_050725955.1 Pseudolabrys sp.
ACTTCTGCACCAGCCAGGGAATCTCGGTGATCACGATAGTGTAGGTGCCGCGTCCGAGATCTTCCTTTTCCCAACGCGCGCGCACGCGGAACGAGCCGCGGCCGGTGGTGTAGGCCTCCGCGATCTCCGCCGGTTTGTCGACGACGACGCCGCCGGTCGGAAAATCCGGACCCTTCACATATTTGAGCAGCGTGCGGCTGCGCGCCTTCGGATTGTCGATCAGGAATAGCGCGGCGTCGCATAATTCAGCGGCGTTGTGCGGCGGGATCGATGTGGCCATGCCGACCGCGATGCCCTGCGAGCCGTTGGCGAGCAGATTGGGAAACGCCGCCGGCAGCACCACGGGCTCCTGGCCTGTGCCGTCGTAGGTCGGACGGAAATCGACCGCGTCTTCGTCGATGCCGTCAAGCAACAGGCGCGCGACGTCCGTCATGCGCGCCTCGGTGTAGCGCATGGCCGCGGCGCTATCGCCGTCGATATTGCCGAAATTGCCCTGCCCGTCGACCAGCGGATAACGCGAGGAGAAATCCTGCGCGAGCCGCACCAGCGTGTCGTAAATCGCCTCGTTCCCGTGAGGGTGGAATGAGCCCATCACGTCGCCGACGATCTTCGCGGATTTCTTGAACGCGGAATTCGGGTCGAGCCGCAAAATTCGCATGCCGTAGAGAATGCGGCGGTGCACCGGCTTGAGGCCGTCGCGCGCGTCGGGCAGTGCGCGATGCATGATGGTGGAGAGTGCATAGGCGAGATAACGCTCTTCCAGCGCCTCGCGCAGTGCAACCTCTTCAACCCGCCCCTTTTCGGGGGGAATCAGTCTTTTGCCCATGGCATTTGGGTATCGCAAGCCGCCGACATGAACAACATGTGAATGGTCCGGTCACGCGTTGTGCCTGTTTACCCAGATAGTGTGCCTTTGCACGATGGAAAATACCGTCGTGTCGATTGGCCACATGGTTTGAACGAAACCAAACCTGTATCCAAGCGTTGCCTATGACTTGGTCTGGAGAGGAGACACAGAATGCGTGCAATGATCCTAGCGTTGCTCGTGGCCGCAGGCGTCGGCCTTATGGGCGCATCGAACGCCTCGGCCGCGCCCGCCAATGGCGTGACCATCAACGATTCCGCCAACCTCAACAATTCCGTTATAAAGGTTCAGCACTGGCGCTGGCGCAGCCGTCATGCCTGGCGCCGCTGCCATTACCGCCATCGCAGCGGCTGGTATCGCTGCCGCCGGTAATTCCCTCACTCGGTTTGCGACAATTGGACCGGGCGCCGAGCGCCCGGTCCAATCTATTTCGGCCGCAGCGGGCCGTGGCGCAGTAAATCGTGAAATGCTTTCCTATTTCGTCAATGCTGGCTTGGGCTTTTTGGCGGGTTGCTCGGAATCGGGCGGCGGCCCGTGCATGTCCTGCGGCTCGTCATCGAAAATGAAACACCTGTAATAGGCGGCTTCGGAAGCGCGACGACGGACCGCGCAGCGATCGGCGCGGTTGAATTCGCTTAAGCGTTTGTAATTCAAATACGGGCCGATCAGATAGCGCACCTCGCCGCCCGGCGCACCGCCGAAGCGGTCGATCTTGCCTTTGAGGTTCGGCTGCACCTTCAGGATCGCGCTGCGCAGCGTCTCACCCTCGATGAAATTGTCCGGCATCTGGTCGAACGGGCCGTCGAAATAGTTGTTGACGAGCACGTTCTCTTCATAGACGCCGATCAGAATTTTCCGCGCAATTCGCTGGTCGCGATAGAACACGAACCCGGTGCGCTTGCCGACCAGCACGCGGTCGCCATGTCCAGCGCGGACAAAATCGTCGGCGACGGGAACGGTCTCGTCGAGAATGAACAGAAAATTATTGATGGCTGCATTGTAGATGAGGAAAAAGCGAATCCCCGAATCGTCGAAGATCGGTCCGATAAATTCTTCCTTCGGCGCCAGCGCGCCCGCCGGCGGCTTCACCTGCGACAGATCGTTGAGTTCGAACAACACGCTTTTGCCCTTGTACGACAGGCGATAAAGGAAGTGTTCGAGCTTTTCCAGCTTGACGCCGTCCGCAGCATCGAGCACGCGAAATTCGCCCGGCGTATCTTCGCGCCAGGCGGTGGCCTGCTCGAAATAGCCGAATTGCACCTTGCCCTGATCGCGGTCACTGGCATCGAGCCGGATATTGCCGGCGTAAGTCACGCCGTTGTGGATGAAGGTAAAGTAGTAATAATTCTCGGTCGGATAAACCTTTACGCGCTCCGGCAGACTGTCGAGGACGAAGGCGAACACCGCAAGCGGGTCCTTCACGTCGAGCGTGGTTTGCCGCATTTCCTCTTCCATGTAGGACTGGTGCGGGTGCAGCGTCGGCAGTTCGCCTGCCCGCGCGACGGCCGGGCCGGCCAGGGTCACTGCAAGCGCGAAAATGTGGGCGCCCGCCCTCATCACGCCACGCTCGGCAGCGCACGCGCGAGTGCCGCGATGAAATGCGCGCGCTCGTCGGACAGCTTTAGCCCGCGCGGCTCCAGCACGTGACGCGCGAGGAAATAGCCGGTGAGCGCAAAGCCGTCGGCGAGATCGCGTCCGGCCGGCTGCGTGTCGCGCTCGCGCAAGAAGGCGGGCAACCGCAGCATTTTGTCGGCCCACGCTTCACCGGCATCGCGCGACACCGCCCGCCCGGATTTCGGCGAGACATAGATAAGATCGGCGCGCGCGCCGGTCGAGGCGCATTGCGAAAGGTCGAGGCCAAAGCCGAGCTCCGACAATAATTGCAGTTCGAACTGCACCACCCGCGGCGCGGCCTGCACCGGATCGTCGAGGCGATCGAGCAGCCGGTCGAATTCGACATAAAGCCCGCCATGCGGATCGCGCTCGGGCAACAGCCGCATCAGCGCGGCTAAATGGCTCACCCCGTAGATCGCATGCGGCGCATTGAAGAAATTAGCCGCGCGAAGATTGACGGCCTCCACCGTGTAGTTGCCGAGATGCTCGTCGAGGCGGGCCCGCCAGTTCGCGCTCAACGTGTTGCCGGTCTGCAGTACAGGCTTCAGGCGCGATCCGAAACCGCCACGCACCAGCCCGAGATGGCGGCCATGCTCGCGCGTCATCAGCTCGAGGATGGCGCTCGCCTCCCCGTGCCGCTTGACGCCCAGCACAATGCCTTCATCGGTCCACTGCATGCGAATTGCTTACTCCCCAAATCGGAGAAAATCACGGCGGCCAATTCGCCTATTCCTTCGGAAACTCCAAGCCCATGGCCCGGTAGCGCTCGGGATCGTCGCCCCAGCCCTCGCGCACCTTGACGAACAGGAACAGGTGCACGTTGGCGTCGACGATCTTCGCTACCTCCTTGCGCGCCGCCTCCCCGATCGCCTTGATGGCCTGACCGCCTTTGCCGAGCACGATCTTGCGCTGGCTCTCGCGCTCCACGTAGATCGTCTGCTCAATACGGATGTCGCCCTTGCGCAGTTCCTTCCACATGTCGGTCTCGACCGTGGAGTGATACGGCAATTCCTGGTGCAGCCGCTCGAACAGCTTCTCGCGCGTGATTTCGGCGGCGAGTTGGCGCAGCGGCGCGTCCGACATCTGGTCGGGCGGGTAGATGAACGGCCCCGGCGGCACGCGCTGCGCCAGCCAGCGCTTGAGATCGGCGACGCCGTCGCCCTTAAGCGCCGAAACCATGAAAGTCGCCTCGAAGGCGGCCTTGTCG
>JBOHII010000518.1:0-6411 GCA_050725955.1 Pseudolabrys sp.
GCATCGCCGTGACCCCGCTGCGGCTCGATCTCACCGACGTGCCGTTCATGACCAGGCTGGCGGACGTTTTTGGCTAGGCGCTGGCCAGCAACTCAGCGAGCGCGACGCTGAGCTGCTCGGCCTGGAACGGCTTCTGCAATGCCGAGCGGTCGCGATAGCTCTCGGGCAGGTTGCGCTCGCCATAGCCGGTGACGAAGACGAAAGGCAGGCCGCGTTGCGCAAGGATTTCGGCGACCGGATAGCTCTCTTCGCCGTCGAGATTGACATCGAGAATGGCGCCGTCGATGTCGCCATGGGCGGCACGGTCCTTGGCTTCCGCCATGCTGCCGACCGCCGCCGTCACCGCATAGCCAAGCTCGGCGAGCATGTCCTCCAGCAACATGCGGATGAGATACTCGTCCTCGACCACGAGCAAGCGCGGCATCGTCATCGGGGGCTGCGGCATCAACCACTCCCAGCAGAATTCGTCCTGGCGCGGCGGTGCGCCCGAATAATCGAGCTTACATGAATTGACGCGGATCGTGCTAAATTTGAGGCAAAGGGAAAAGGCCGTGCCAAAGCGCTCCTTCGACGAGCAAGCCGAAGATCACATGGAATTCCTGCTGACGCTGCGCCGGCGCGGCATCGGCGACCACGCGGTGCTCCGCGCCATGGACGAGGTGCCGCGCGGCCAATTCGTCGGGGCCGACTTCGCCGAGCGCGCCTATGCCGACCAGGCGCTGCCGATCGACTGCGGCCAGACCATCAGCCAACCTTATGTCGTGGCCTTTATGACCGAGCAACTCGGGATGCGGCCGCACCACCGCGTGCTGGAAGTGGGCACCGGCTCGGGCTATCAGGCCGCCGTGCTGTCGCGACTGGCGCGCGAAGTGGTGAGCATCGAGCGTTACCGGACGCTGGCCGAGCAGGCGCGTGCGCGGCTTGCCGAACTCGACTACGACAATGTCGAGGTCGTTACCGGCGACGGCCTTGCCGGTGTGCCGGCCAAGGCGCCCTATGACCGCATCATCGTCACCGCCGCCGCCGAAACGCTGCCGCAAGTTCTGATCGATCAACTTGCTGACGATGGTGTGATGGTGTTGCCGCTCGGGCGGCACGGCGGATCGCAACACATTGTCAAGCTTACCAAGTCGCAAACGGGGACCGCCCGCGAAGACCTGATCCCGGTACGTTTCGTGCCGCTATTGCCCGGCCAGGCGCGCGAACTGTGACGTTTTTAGCGCGCGGTTGAACTTATCCGAAAACCGGTTGCCACTTTTCGGTATCATGCGCCGGCTGTGCCATTTTGGCGCTGCCCATAGACGAGTGTAACGATCCGCTAATTCTTAAAACCTTATTTACTCGCTGCTGCTTTATTTCAAACTCTACGATTGTCGCGTACCAGTGAGTAACCAAATGCAGCGTTCCAACGTGCCATCTTGCTCGCGTGCCTGGCCGCGCGCTGCCGTTCTCGCTCTGGTGGGTTTCGCGGTCGCCGGTTGTTCGAATTCGGCACGTTTTGAATCTGGGCCGATCGCCAGCAATTCAAGGGCGACCCCGCCGCAAGAGACCACCGGCTCGATCGGGACGCGTCCGGTATCAAGCGGTCGCGTTGAATCCCAGCCGCTGCCGGCACCGAGCCGACCCGCCACCGTTGCCGCCGCCGGCGGCGGTGTCGCATACGGCGCGCAAGGTCTGGGTGCATACCGGCCCAGCCGTTCCGACGTCACCGGATCGGTGCCTGCGCGGCCGGCGCCGACCGGGCATTGGACCTGGGACGGCGGCTCTCCGGTGACGGTTGGTTATGGCGATACGGTCGAGAGCATCGGACGCAAATACGGCGTGCCGGCCTCCGCCATCCTCGAGGCCAACGGCATCAGGTCGGTCAAACCGGGCCAGCGCGTCGTCATTCCGCGTTATGTCTCGGCCAGCGCAAGCCGTGCACCGGCCCCGCTCGCCGCGGTGTCGCCGCGCGCCGGCGAAAACGTGCATGTCGTCGAGCCGGGCGAGAGCCTGATCGGGATCGCGCACAGGCATGGCGTCACGCTCACGGCCCTGGCGCACGCGAACAACATCAAACCCTTTGCCAAGATCAGCATCGGCGATCGTCTCACGATTCCCGGCGGCCACCCGGTCGCCAAGCATTATGCCGAAGCGCCGCGCGTGGCGCAGCCGCGCACCGTGCGGGTGCAGAAGGTTGCCAGCGCGCCGGTTGAGACCGCGCGTGTTGCCACGCCCGAACATCAACCGACCGAAAGCGTCACCCACACTGCGGAAGCGGCCGGCAGCATCCCGTCATTCCGCTGGCCGGTGAAGGGCCGCATCATCGCCGGCTTCGGCCCGCGACCGAATGGCGCGCAGAACGACGGCATCAATCTGGCGGTGCCGGAAGGCACACCGATCAAGGCCGCCGACGACGGTGTCGTTGCCTATGCCGGCAACGAGCTGAAAGGTTACGGCAACCTGGTGCTGATCCGCCACCCGAACGGCTACGTGTCGGCCTACGCCAATGCCAGCGAGCTCCTGGTCAAGCGCGGCGACACCATCAAGCGCGGGCAGGTGATCGCCCATGCCGGGCAGACCGGCAACGTGACCTCGCCGCAATTGCATTTTGAGATCCGCAAAGGCTCGACCCCGGTCGATCCGATCAAGTTTCTCGGCGGCGCCTGACATCCGATAGCGTCGCAGCGGGGGCAGGCGGGCGGCACGATTTAGCAGCCGGAGCAAATCCCCTCTATCACCTTTTTTATATGCTCTTCCTTGCGCGCGTCTTCGGCTTTTTCTCTTTTCCATTCCGGTGAACCGACGATCGGGCTGGGCGAGTTTGCCAGTGTCCTGCGCGACCGTTTGCCGGCGGTATGCGGCTTCAGCTTGGAAGCGGCAGCGGACTTCGCACCCGTTGTGGCCGGCGGCTCTGGCGCGGGGGTGGCCGCTGACTCTGCAACCGGTTCGGCCGCCGGCATTGGTGGCTCGGCTTGCGCGGCCGCCTCGGGGGGCGGCGAGGAATTGGGTTCCTCGATTGCGGTCGCCGCGGTTTCCGGCGCAGGCGAGATCGGAATCTTCATCGCGCAAGCGGCAAGGACTGCCGCCAGGATCGCATAAAGCAGAATTCGTCCAACACCCATATGGCCATGGCCCGATGCAATATTTGCGCAAGGAAAAAAGATTACTGCATCGGCGGGCGCTAATCAAAGGCGCGAAGTCATCGGCGCCGCACTGGCGCGCCGGCTGTCAAGTCGCGCCCTAGTCCTTGATTGCGACGCCGAGCCGTCCGGCCAAATCCTGTACGAATTGCCAGGCGACCCGCCCGGAGCGCGAACCGCGCGTGGTCGACCATTCCAGCGCGTCGCGGTGGAGCGCCTCGTCGCGCGCCGGGATCTTGTAGTGCGCGACGTAGCAATCGACCATCGCCAGATATTCGTCCTGGCTGCAACGGTGAAAGCCGAGCCATAACCCGAAGCGGTCGGACAACGACACTTTTTCCTCGACCGTTTCGCCAGGATTGATTGCGGTCGAGCGCTCGTTTTCCATCATGTCGCGCGACATCAGATGGCGGCGGTTCGAGGTGGCGTAGAAAATCACATTGTCGGGCCGGCCCTCGATGCCGCCTTCGAGCAGCGCCTTGAGCGATTTGTAGGTGGTATCCTCGGCGTCGAATGACAAGTCGTCGCAGAACACGATGAAGCGGTATTGCGTGCCGCGGATGATCCCCATCAGGTCCGGCAGGCTCCCTATGTCCTCGCGATGGATTTCGATCAGTTTGAGCGGGCCGCCGTTGGCACGATGCGCGAGGGTCTTGTTGACGCCTGCATGCGCCGCCTTCACCAGCGACGATTTGCCCATGCCGCGCGCGCCCCACAACAACGCATTATTCGCCGGCAGGCCCTTGGCGAAGCGTTCGGTGTTTTCCATCAGCACGTCGCGCACGCGGTCGATGCCTTTGAGCAGCGACATCTCGACGCGGTTGACGCGTTTGACCGGCGCCAGACGCCGTCCATCGGGATGCCAGACGAAGGCGTCGGCGTCGGCGAGGTCCGGCAGCGCGGCGCGGTGCGGCGCCAGCCGCTCGAGCGCGTTGGCAATGCGCGCGAGCACCTCGCCGTCGCCGGAGGCGGCGCGCTTGCGCTTGGGCTTGCGCTTGGACTGGGGACCGCGCGGCGGCTTGGATGTCGATTTCGCCATGGGGGCTGCTTTTTAAAGTGCGCTGCTCTTAGCGGTCCTGGTTTGCCGCTGCAAGCGGGCCCCTGCAAAAGCGGTCAAAAATCGCCGGTTTTCGGGGATTGCGCGGCGTTGCAATTGGGGCGGTGGCCGCTATAGTCCGCGCGAAATTACACATTCGCTGCCAGGCCGGGGACGCTGGCCGGCGAGCCGCTAAACCACGCAAGGGAAGCTTCGATGTTCATTTCGCCGGCGTTTGCGCAAGGCTCGCTGTTGGGCGGGATAGGCGGCGATAGCGGCGGCATGATGATGTCGCTACTGCCGTTCGCGCTGATCTTCGTCATTATGTATTTTCTGATCCTGCGCCCGCAGCAGAAGCGGACGAAGCAGCACGCGGATATGGTCAAGAACGTACGGCGGGGCGATACCGTCATCACCAATGGCGGGCTGGTCGGCAAGGTCACCAAAGTGATCGACGACGACCAGATCGAAATTGAAATTGCGGACGACGTGCGCATTCGCCAGATGCGGCAGATGGTCACCGACGTTCGCGCCAAGGGTGAACCGGTCAAGGACGAGGCGGCGGCGAGCTGATCGCCGCGGGCCAGGTTTTCAAACCGGAATATCGCGCAGCTAAGTCGGGACCTCATGCTTTACTTCACGCGCTGGAAGGCGGCGGCGATCGTTCTCACGGCGTCGTTCATTTGCCTGTTCGCCGTTCCCAATTTCCTGCCCGAGAAAATGGTGCAGAGCTGGCCGAAATGGGCGCAGCGCCACGTCGTGCTCGGCCTCGATCTGCAGGGCGGCTCGCACCTCCTGCTCGAGGTCGACACCAAGGCGGTACGCAAGGAAATGCTGGAAACGCTGCGCGACGACGTGCGCCGCGTTCTGCGAGAGGCGCGCATCGGCTATACCGGACTGGTGGTGCGTGGCACCAGCGTGGAAGTGCATATCCGCGAGGGCGCCAATTCCGATCAGGCACAGGGAAAGCTCGCGACGCTGTCGCAGCCGCTCGGCGGTCTGCTCAGCGCCACCGGGCAACGCAGCCTCGACATCAGCAACGAAGCCGGCGGGCTGATCCGCCTCATGCTGACCGAGCCTGCGATCGTGGCGCGCGTGCGCCAGGCGGTCGACCAATCGATCGAGATTATCGGACGCCGCATCAACGAATTGGGCACGGTGGAGCCGTTGATCCAGCGCGAAGGCACCGACCGTGTTCTGGTGCAGGTGCCCGGCCTGCAAGACCCGACCCGGCTCAAGCAATTGCTCGGCAAGACCGCCAAGCTCGATTTCCGCATGGTCGACACCGGTGCCTCGCCGGAACAGGCCTTGCAGGGCCGCATCCCGCCGGACGACGAACTTCTGTATAGCGCGAGCCAGCCGAAGACGCCTTATCTCGTCGAAAAGCGCGTATTGGTTTCGGGTGGCGATCTTACCGACGCGCAGCCCGGCTTCGATCAGCGCAGCAGTGAGCCGATCGTGTCGTTCCGCTTCAATACCTCGGGGGCGCGTAAATTTGCCCAGGTGACGCAGGAGAATGTCGGCAAGCCGTTCGCCATCGTGCTCGACAACGAGGTGATCTCGGCGCCGGTGATCCGCGAGCCGATCCTCGGCGGCTCGGGACAGATTTCCGGCAACTTCACCGTGCAGAGCGCCAACGACCTCGCCATCCTGCTGCGCGCGGGCGCCTTGCCGGCGCCGCTTACCATCATCGAGGAGCGCACTGTCGGACCTGGCCTCGGCGCCGACTCGATCGCCAAGGGCAAGATTTCATCTTATGTCGGCGCCGCCATGGTTATCCTGTTCATGCTGGCGACCTACGGGCTGTTCGGCCTGTTCGCTAATATCGCGGTGGCGATCAACGTCTGCATGATCTTCGGCGTGCTGTCGATGCTCAACGCCACGCTAACGCTTCCCGGCATCGCCGGCGTCGTTCTCACGGTCGGCATCGCGGTCGATTCCAACGTGTTGATCTACGAGCGCATCCGCGAGGAGGTGCGCGGCGGCCGCACCGCCATCAACGCCATTGACGCCGGGTTCGCCCGTGCGCTTGCCACCATCCTGGACTCCAACATCACGACCTTCATCGCGGCGGCTGTGCTGTTCTATATCGGAACCGGGCCGGTGCGTGGCTTCGCGGTCACGCTCGGCGTCGGCATTATCACCACGCTGTTCACCGCCTTCACGCTGACCCGGCTGATTGTGGCCTATTGGGTGCGCATGTGGCGGCCGCGCACCGTGCCGATCTGATCATCGCGAAAGACATCCCGTGCG
>JBOHII010000519.1:0-12288 GCA_050725955.1 Pseudolabrys sp.
TCTGCCCCAACAACAAGCCCCTACACACCACCGGCACCGTGTACGATGGCACCTTGCTACGCTATCGCGCTTCAAAGTTCGACTGCGATGTCTGTCCGCTTAAGATGCAGTGCTGCCCCAACACGCCCGCGCGCCACGTTCCTCGCGATCTGCAAGAAGATGCCCGCGATGTGGCGCGCCGGCTGATGCGCACGAGGGCCTTCCTCAAGTCACGCGACGAACGCAAACGCGTCGAGATGCGCTTTGCTCACCTCAAAAGTCACCACGGCTTCGAGCGCATGCGACTGCGGGGTCTTTCCGGTGCGCGCGACGAGTTCCATCTCGCCGCCATCGTGCAGAACCTCAAGACCATGGCGCTCCGAGCCCTCGGACCACCGCCCAACCGGAGGCCAGCGTCGTTTGCGTAAGCGTCGGCGGCAAGACTGCCGGAGTTAGCGTTTAAGCCGGCGCCAATCGGGCAGCCCTAAAGCCAGAAGCCACTTAGGTGCCAGCTCACTCAAATCGCTCCAGGGCGGCTGCCCAGCAGAAACGCCGACTTTTTCAACAGCATCGACCCTTAGCTGACACGCCGGTTTGTTTACCCCATGTCTGCTTCCGGGAACAAATCGCGCGCGGCGCATAGCATTCTTATGAGTACACGACTTTGTCCTTAGTGCGCCAGCGCGCCGCCCGCGCGCTTCCAGGCGTCGAGGCCGCCTTCCACATGCAGGGCGGCGACTAGGCCTGCGTCCTGCGCGGCCTGCACGGCCATGGCCGAGCGCTCGCCGAAGGCGCAATAGAACACGAGGCGTTTGTCGGTCGAACGCGCGAGTTCGTGCAGGATTCCGCCGGCGCCGATATTTTCCTGCAAGTCGCCGTACGGCGCATGCAGCGCGCCTGGAATGCTGCCGTGTTTTTGCCGCTCGCCGGTCTCGCGCAGGTCGATGAAGGCGATGTCCGGCCGCCCAACCATGGCGATCGCCTGCGCAGGTTTGAGGGCCCAACCGCGGCGCGCGATTTCCTGCTGCGCCAGCCCGATCTTCATGTTGGATGGCACCGCGACGTCCATCATCTTCGGGTTGGGTAGATGCAGGTTGGCCATCAGCGTGACATAGTCGTCGATCGACTTGACCTGCAGGCGCGGATTATAGCGCTTCTCCTCGCCGATCGTGGATACGGTGTCGCCTTTGTAATCGTGCGCCGGGAACACCAGCGTCTCATCGGGCAGCCGCAGCAATTTGCCGAACAACGATTCATATTGCGCGCGCGCATCGCCGTTCTGGAAATCGGTGCGGCCGGTGCCGCGGATCAGCAGCGTGTCACCGGTAAACACGCGGTCGCCCATCAGAAAGCTGTAGGAGTCGTCGGTGTGGCCGGGCGTGAAAAGCACGTCGAGCGCGAGGCCCTCGATGGTGAGCTTGTCGCCTTCGGCAAGCCGCATGGAGACGACGTCGGCTTTGGTGTTCTCGCCCATCACCGTGATGCAATGGGTGCGGTCGCGCAGCGCGCCGAGCCCGGTGATGTGGTCGGCGTGCAGGTGGGTGTCCACGGCCTTGACTAGCCTGAGGTCGAGCTCGCGGATCAATTGCAGATAGCGGTCGACCTTCTCCAGCACTGGGTCGATGATCATCGCCTCGCCGCCGGCGCGGCTGGCGAGCAGATAGGAATAGGTGCCGGAGACGCTGTCGAACAATTGCCGGAAGATCATCGGGTCCTCGCGCCGCTTAACCGAGACATATGCAGTAACTTATATATAAAGGCCGGCGGCGCCATGCCTAGGGCACGGCGTGGCAACAAAATTGCGCACGCTAGCCGCGTTCGAAGGGGATGCAGATGAGGGCAAAGGGAATGGTTTGCGCGCCCGCCCGCTGTTTCCCGGTATCCGCCGCCGTCTCCAGTTCCTCGTCGGAAACATCGAAATGGAGAATCTCTGCTTCGGTCTGCTCGTGGCCGATGATGATTTGGCTCATGGCATGGAGTCCTTTGAGTAGCCGACATCCGGCGCCGCGCTCTCGTTGGCGGCGCAGCACTCAAATCAGGCACTTGCTGATGATTCTAGTCGCTGTCGTTCCGGTATATCAAGGGCCGCAAACGCCTGCGTCCGAGACGAGTTTACGCTAGGCGTCGGTGTTGATCATTCGCTCAGCTTCGATAAGCAGCGCCGCTTCGTGTTTTTTGAATAAAAAATATAGTGCAATGCCCCCGAGGATTGCCGCCACAAACAGCCCGATACTGAGTGGTCCGGCGAGATATTCGATGGACCAGCCAAAGTAGTAACTGCCTAATCCGAACACAACAGCCCAAGTGATTCCGCCACTTGCGTTCCAAATGAAAAAACGCCCGGCAGGAAATCGATTTGCGCCGGCGAGCAACGCGGCATACGTGCGAAGCAGTGCCGTGAAGCGGCCAAAAAATACGACTTTTCCGCCGTGCTTCTGGAACAATAGTTGACCGATTTTCAGTCGCGGCTCCGTCAAGCGGACATAAGGTCCGTAGCGGTGAAGAAACGCGAAACCGAAGCGGCGGCCAAACCAGTAGCCAAGATTGTCTCCGAGTATCGCCGCCGACGCCGCGGCAAGAATCACAAGCCCAATATCGAGACGGTGCGTTGTCCCCGCATATACTGCGGCCGAAACCAAAGCCGCCTCTCCAGGCAGCGGCACGCCGGCGCTTTCAAAGAAAATGAGCAAAAAAATGCCCAAATAGCCAAATTGGACGATCAGGCTTTCAATGTTTAATTCAGAAAACAAATGCATTCACGCAGCGCTCCGAGCCGTCCGGTCGTCTCAATCCTGGCAAGATATCTTTTTCGGCCCAACGTAACCAGCGCGTGGCTCTGCAAAAAACGAACCCCTAATCCTTCACCACCGGCAAATCCGGTCTCCCGCCCCATTCCGACCAGGAGCCGTCGTAAATGCGCGGCAATGGCTTGCCGAGCGCGTCGAGGCCGAGCGCCAGCACCACAGCGGTGACGCCGGAGCCGCAACTGGTGATCACCGGTTTGTCGGGATCGACGCCGTGCGCGGCGAACGCCTGCGCAATTTTTTCGCGCGAGGCGAGGCGGCCGTTTTCCAGGATCTCGGTGTACGGCACGTTGAGCGCGCCTGGCATGTGGCCGGAGCGCAACCCTGGACGCGGCTCCGGGTCGCTGCCGGCAAAGCGCCCCGCCGAGCGCGCATCGATCACCTGCGTGCTGCCGTCGTTGAGTGCCATCTGCACGTCGGAGACCATAGCGACCGCGCCGGTGTCCATGACCGCCTTGAAGGTGCGCGGCGGCCGTTTCACCTCGCCTGCTTCGAGCGGGCGGCCTTCGGCCTTCCAGGCCGCCAAGCCGCCGTCGAGGATGAACACGTTCTTGGCGCCGAAAATGCGGAAGGTCCACCACACCCGCGGGGCCGAGTAGACGCCGGTGCCGTCAAAGACGTCGTAGACTACAATGGTGTCTGTGTCGGTTATGCCGAGCGCCCCGACTCCGGCGGCGAACGCATCCGGTCCGGGCAGCATATGCGGCAGATCGGTGGAATGGTCGCTGATGCCGTTGACGTCGAAGAACACAGCGCCCGGAATATGCGCGGCGGCATATTCCGCCTTGGCGTCGCGTTTTTGCGTCGGCAGAAAATAAGTGCCATCGACGACGACGACGTTCGATTTGCCGAGCTGGCCGGCGAGCCATTCTGTCGATTTGAGCCAGCGGCTGGCGGGCTCTTTACTGTCGCTCATGGGCGTCTCGCTTTCATGAATGGGGCAGGGCGTCGCTATACCAACGCCAACCGCACGCGGCGGTTCTGTTTGCCCTTCTTTTCGATTTGCGTCACCCGCACTGGCCCGATTTCGTTCAGGGCACGGACGTGGGTGCCGCCACATGGCTGCAAATCGAGGCCGGCGATCTCAATCAGGCGCACCCGGCCGGTGCCCATCGGCGGTTTCGCCGACATGGTCTTGACCAAGCCGGGATTGGCGGCGAGTTCCTCGTCGCTGATCCAGCGGCTGGTCACGCTTGCATTCGTCGCGATCAGCTCGTTGACCTTGGCCGCGATCGCGTCCTTGTCGAGGCCGGCTTCGGGGATGTCGAAATCGAGCCGGCTCTCGCGCTCGCCGACCGAGCCGCCGGTCACCGCATAGGGCAGCACGGCCGAGAGCAAATGCAGCGCGGTGTGCATGCGCATGCGGGCATGGCGTTTGTCCCAGTCGATGGCCGCCGTCACCGTGTCGCCGACCTTGACGGCAGTGGAACCTGCAGCCGGCACATGCGCAATCTCGGATTTTGCCGCGTCGGTGTACACCGCCGTGTCGATCGCGATGTGGGTTCCCTCGCTCGCCGTCAACGTGCCGCTGTCACCGGGCTGCCCGCCGGAACTGGCATAGAATACGGTGCGGTCGAGCACGATGCCGCCCTGTTCTGTGACGGCGAGCACGCGCGCCTGACAGTCTTTCAAATAACTATCGTCGCGGAACAGGCATTCGGTGGCCATATCTTGCTCAACTCTTTTCGAACGGAATTGATATTGCGGTCTTGCGCTCCAGCCATTCCGGCACCGGCAGGTTTTTCGAGCGGAGGAAGGCCGGGTTGAACAGCTTGGATTGATAGCGCGAACCGAAGTCGGCGAGCACCGTTACGATGGTGTGGCCGGGGCCGACGTCTTTGGCGAGGCGAATGGCTCCCGCCACATTGATGCCCGAGGAACCGCCAAGGCAGAGACCTTCGTGCAGAAGAAGATCGAAGATAAGCGTGATCGCCTCTTCGTCTGGCACGAGATAGGCCTTGTCGACTTTCAGGTCTGCGATGATCGGCGTCACCCGGCCAAGCCCGATGCCCTCGGTGATCGATGAGCCTTCGCTTGCTTTCGCCTCGCCATGGGCGAACAAATTATACATCGCCGCGCCCCGCGGGTCGGCCACGCCGATGACGATTTCCTTATTCTTTTCATGCAGATAGCTGGATACACCGGCAACGGTGCCGCCGGTGCCGATGGAACAGATGAAGCCGTCGACGCGGCCGTCGGTTTGCTGCCAGATCTCGGGGCCGGTGGACACGTAATGGGCCTTGCGGTTGTCCAGATTGTTCCATTGATCGGCGAAGATGACGCCGTTTTTCTCGGTCTTCTTGAGCTGCTCGGCCAGTCGTCTGCCGACATGCTGATAGTTGTTCGGATTGCTGAATGGCAGCGCCGGCACTTCGATCAATTCGGCACCGCATAATCGCAGCACATCTTTTTTTTCTTGGCTCTGCGTCTGCGGAATGACGATCAAGGTGCGATAGCCGCGCGCGTTGGCGACCAATGCCAATCCGATGCCGGTGTTGCCGGCGGTCGCTTCCACCACCAATCCGCCGGGGCGCAATTCGCCGCGCTTCTCGGCTTCCAGGATCATCTGGCGGCCGGCACGATCCTTGACCGATCCGCCCGGGTTCATGAACTCGGCCTTGCCGAGAATAGTGCAGCCGGTCGCTTCGGACGCGCGTTTGAGCCTGATCAACGGCGTGTGGCCGATGGCGTCAACGATGCCGTCGCGGATCTGCATGCCCGGTTCCGGGTGGGTGGGGACCGCTCGACCCTAATGGACCCCTCCCGGGGCGACAAGGCCGCCCACGGGTGCTCCTAAAGCCCGCCGACTACCCGTTTTGCGTGAGCAAATTTCCGGTCAATTCAATTGTCGGCGGCTTTGGAAACGTCCCCGAAACCATACCGGCGCATTGGAATACGGGATTTGCTCCCATTCACCACTTCTTACCGGCCGCTCTTTATGCGTAACCCAAGGGCCCGCAATAAAAAAACAGGCCCCTGGCGCGAACTGAACGGTACCGGTCGATGAATCTCGACGTGAACACCCTCTTCATGGTGACGATCTATGTTGAGGCGATCCTCGGCTTGTTACTGTTATTCGTGTGGGTGCAGAACACCGCGATCCACGCCGTCGCCTGGTGGGGCTTCGCCCATCTTATCCGCGCCGCCTCAGTCGTGCTGTTCGGCATGTACGGCTCGGCACCCGACCTGATCACCATCGATCTTGCCAACGCGCTGTTGTTCACCGCCTTTGCCGTCACCTGGACCGGCGCACGCGTGTTCGACGGCCGCCCGGCCGAGCCGGTCTATCTGGTCACCGGCGCTGTGCTTTGGTTGCTGGTCTGCCGTCTGCCGGTGCTTGCCGACGCCGTCGAAACGCGCGCCTTGATCGCATCGAGTATCATCACCGCCTACACCTGGCTCACCGCCTACGAATTTTGGCACGGCCGCCGGGAACAACTGGTGTCGCGCTGGCCGGCGATTTTCATGTTGTTCGCGCACGGTGCGCTGTTCCTACTGCGCACGCCACTCGCCGCGATGCTGCCATGGACGCCGGGCAACAACATGCTCGGCAGCGTATGGCTGACCGTGCTGTCGTTCGAAGCGCTGCTGTTCACCATTTCGATCGCATTTATCCTGCTGGCGATGGCGAAGGAGCGCACCGAATTGCGCCACCGCACCGCCGCCATGGTCGATCCGCTCACAGGCATCGCCAACCGCCGCTCGTTCCTGCAAGACGCCGCGCAACTGGCCAAGCGCCACGGCGCTAATCCGCGACCGACCGCCGTGCTGCTCATCGATCTCGATCACTTCAAGTCGATCAATGACCGCTTCGGCCATGCGCTGGGCGACCGAGTTCTGGAAATCTTCGCCGATTCCGCGCGCCAGTCGGTGCGCTCGTCCGATCTTCTCGGGCGTCTCGGCGGCGAGGAATTTGCCGCGGTATTGTCCGACACCAGCCGCGACAAAGCGGTAGGCGTCGCCGAGCGGATTCGCGAAAGTTTCGCGCAAGCCGCCCGCGAGGTCGATGGCCGTCCAGTTTACGCAACCGTTAGCATCGGATTGGTGCATAGCCAGGAGGCGGCGCTCAAGGTCGCCGAATTGTTGGCCCAGGCCGACCAGGCGCTTTACGTCGCCAAGGAGCGCGGGCGCAACCTGGTCGAGCTCGCCTCGCTCGACGCGATGCTCAAGCACAAGGACGCAGATGCCGCCGCCGTGGCGGCGCCGGTAGCCGCCAAGACCGCGGCCTAACGGCAGCCTGCGCAACGCCGACCAACCCCGTTCATGACGGACGTTACCAGCGAAGGCCAGTCTCGCCTCCGCGCGACGTGACGCCGCGCTAGTTTCCATTGACCGCCGACTTGAAACTAGTCCACTTTAGGACGAGTGGGCGAGACATGCCGCCAGTGAATTGGTGGGATAACAAACTAATTCAAAGGTGTAAGGGAGGTTGCAGATGAGACTAATGCGCTGGTTGGGACTTGCGGGTTTGGCTCTCGTCATGGGTGGGACGGCTCAGGCGCAAACCGTAAAAATAGGCGTCGTGCTTCCTTTCAGCGGAGCCAATGCCGACCTCGGACATCAGATTGACAAGGCATTCGATCTTTATGTGAAACTGCACGCCAAAGATATTGCACCCTACAAGGTTGATATCATCAAGCGCGACGAAGGCCCGCCGACCGGCGCGGTCGCAAAGACAGTCACGACCGAACTCATTACCAACGACAAAGTGCAGCTTGTGACGGGCTTCGTGTTCTCGCCGTCGGCGATCGCGCTGGCGCCGGTGATCACACAGTCGAAAACGCCGATGATCATCGCCAACGCCGGCACCGCCTGGATCACCGACCTTTCGCCCTACATCGTGCGGCTGTCGTTCAGCATGTGGCACCCGGCCTATCCGATGGGTCCCTATGCCTACAACAAGATCGGCTGCAAGACGGCGGCTGTGGCCTATACCGACTTCCCGCCGGGCAAGGATTCGGTGGAGGCTTTCGAAACCGGCTTCAAGAAAGCCGGTGGGAAGGTCGTGGTGTCGATCCCGATGGGCTCGCCGATGCAGGTGCCGGACTTCACCCCGTTCTTGCAGCGCGTCAAGGACGCGCATCCCGATTGTCTCTATGCGTTCATCCCCTCGGGCGCACACGCCACCGGCATCATGAAGGCGTATGGCGAACTCGGATTGCGCAAGGCGGGCATCAAGCTGATCGGCCCGATGGACCTCATCCCCGACAACAAGCTGCAAGACATGGGAGATGCCGCTATCGGCACCATCGTGATGGGCCACTATGCGGTCGATCTCGACAACGCCGCCAACAAGGCCTTCAAGGCCGAGTGGCACAAGGCCTATGGCCCCGACAGCTATCCCGACTTCATGTCGGCGGCCGGCTGGGACACCATGCATGCCATCTTCGACACCATCAAGAAGTTGCACGGCAACCTGTCCGACGGCGCCAAGGTGGTCAAGGCGATGGAGGGTTGGTCGACGAACGGACCGCGCGGTCACGTGATGATCGATCCCGCGACCCGCGACATCGTCGAGGACGAGCATGCGATGGAAGTCTACCGCAAGCCGGACGGCAAGCTTGGCGAACGCATCCTCGCCACCACCAAGCAGGTCAAGGACGAATGCAAGGTGCTTAAAGTCGGCCGCTGCAAGTAGGTCGGCCTACACAAATTGACATGAAATGGCGCCGCCGCGCATAAACGACGCGGCGGCGTTTTTCTTGTATCGTCCGGCATCGGAGTGGGGTTCGTGCCGCATTTTGCGATCATAGCCGTCAGCATCCTGTTCGACGGCTTGGCCTACGCCATGTTCCTGTTCATCACCTCCGTCGGCCTGTCGGTGACGATGGGGCTGATGAATTTCGTCAACTTGGCGCATGGCGCCTTCGCCATGGCCGGCGGCTATCTGGTCGTCACCTGCACGCGAACGCTCGGCATCGGCTTTATTCCCTCACTCCTCATCTCTGCCGTATTGGTCGGCGCGGTCAGTGTGCTGTTCGAGCGCGGGCTCTACCGCAGGCTCTACAAGGCGACCGACCTCGAGCAAGTGCTGCTCACGATCGGCCTCGCTTTCATGTCGATCGCCACCGCCACTTATTTTTACGGGCCGATCCCAAAATCGGTGCCGTTGCCGTCTTGGCTGCAGGGCGACGTCAATCTCGGCTTCCGCGCCTTTCCAAGCTACCGCGCGTTTCTGATCGCTGTCGGCGCCGCGCTCATCGCCGTGCTTTGGTATGCCTTCGAGCGGACCAATATCGGTGCCAAGATCCGCGCCGCGGTCGACAACCGCCGCATGGCGGAGGCGGTCGGCATCAATGTCGATCTGCTGTTCACACTGACATTCGCGGTCGGCTCTGGGCTGGCCGCGCTCGGCGGCGGCCTCGCTATCCAATTGTTCGGCCTCTCGCCCAGCTTTGCAGTGCTCTATCTCGTTTTGTTTCTCATCGTAGTGGCGGTCGGCGGGCTTGGCAGCATAAAGGGCACGCTGGTCGCGGCGCTGGTGCTCGGCATCTTCGACACCGCGGGAAAATACCTGCTGGCCGATGCGGGCGGCTTTTTCATCTACGCGATCACGGTCGCGGTGCTCCTTGTCAAGCCTGCGGGGTTTTATGGCCGCGAGTGAGTCGCAAATATCCGCCGGACAGGTCGCGCGCGACCGCGCAGCTCAATTCCTCACCGAGCGTAATCGCTTTCGCTGGCCGGAAGCACTGCCTTGGCTGATCGCTATCGCCTGCTTTTTTATCTTCCCCGATCGCATGACCTTCGGCGGGCAGGTGCTGATTATGGTGATGTTCGCGCTCTCACTCGATCTTATTCTCGGTTATGCGGGGATCGTGACGCTCGGCCATGCAGCGTTCTTTGGCATCGGCGCCTATACGGTCGGATTGCTGATCGCACGTTTGGGCTGGAGCGAGCCGATTTCAAGCCTGTTTGCGGCGGCCGCGGTGGCGGCGTTGATTGGCTTCATCTCCGGCTGGTTCCTGCTGCGCTATCGCGGCCTGACGCTGCTGATGCTCACGCTCGCCACCGCCATCATGCTGCAGGAAACCGGCAACCTGCGCTCCGACATTACCGGCGGCTATGATGGTTTGCCGGGTCTGACCATCGCGCCGCTGTTCGGTTATTTCGACTATGATCTCTACGGGCACGTCAATTATCTCTATGTGCTCGGCGTACTGGCGATAGTTTTCTATTTTGTTCGCCGCATCGTCTATTCACCGTTCGGCCAGGCGCTTACCGGCATCCGCGAGAACGTGCGGCGCATGCACGCGATCGGCTCGCCGGTGCACCGGCGGCTGGTGACGGTCTATACCATCGCTGCGGGCATTGCCGGGGTTGCCGGGGCCTTGTTCACCCAGACCAACGCATATGTGACCTTGACGGTGTTTGACTTCGACAATTCCGCCAAGGTCATGGTGATGTTGATCCTCGGCGGCACGGGTCGACTTTACGGCGCTTTCATTGGCGCAGTGGTCTACATGGTGCTTGAGGACAAGCTCTCGAAACTCAGCCCGACCTTTTGGCAATTCGGCATCGGGCTTTTGCTGGTGCTGGCGGTGCTGTTTGCACGCCGCGGTCTTCTCGGCCTGGTCGAGAACGCCGGCTCATATCTGCCTAAAAGGAAAAAATCGTGAGCGAAGCGGCGCTGAAAGTGCAAGGGCTCAATCACGCGTTCGGCGCGCTGCCGGTGGCGCGCGATGTCAACCTTACGCTCGAGCGCGGGGCGCGACGGGCGTTGATTGGGCCCAATGGCGCCGGCAAGACGACGCTGGTCAATCTGATCACCGGGGCATTGCGGCCGGTCGCGGGCAGCGTGGCGCTCGACGGCAAGGACATCACCACGAGCAGTCAGGCCGAACGGGCAAGACGCGGGCTTGCGCGCACCTTTCAGATCAATCAGCTATTCCGCGGCCTGACGGTCTTGGAAAATATCTGCATGACCATCGGCGAGCGCGACGGGCACTGCAACAATCTGTGGCGTTCAGCCGGCGCAAAGCGCGCCGTGATCGATGAGACGCTCGATCATCTCGATGCTTTGCGGCTCACCGACGACGCGCTCAAGCTGGTGCGCGAATTGCCTTATGGCCGCCAGCGGCTGGTCGAGATCGCCATCGCGCTGGCACAAAAGCCGCGGGTATTGCTGCTCGACGAGCCGGCGGCCGGTGTCCCGTCGTCCGAAAGTCACCTCATTCTCGATGTGGTGGCAGGCCTCGATCCCCACATCGCCATTCTGATCATCGAGCATGACATGGACGTCGTGTTCCGCTTTGCCCAGCAAATCACCGTGATGGTGCAGGGCGCGGTATTCACCGAGGGCACACCGGACGAAATCATGAATAACGCGGAGGTGCGTGCGGTGTATCTCGGCAAGGAAGGCCATCAGGCCGCCCAACGGGGAGGGCGGCATGGCTGAGCGTGCGCTCGAACTCGATGCGGTCTTCGCCGGTTATGGCGAGACTGTGGTGCTTGAAGACACAAGGTTCGCGCTCGAGGTCGGCGAAACGGTATCGATCATCGGCCGCAACGGCGTCGGCAAGTCCACGCTGCTCTCGACCGTCATGGGCCACACGACGTTGCATGGCGGGGCCGTTCTGTTGCATGGCCGGGACATTTCGCAAGCTCCGACCTACCGGCGGGTGCTGGCGGGACTTGGCCTCGTCCCGCAAGAGCGCGAAATTTTTCCCTCACTCACGTTGAAAGAAAACCTGGTTGTCGCCGCCAGGCCCGGCAGGTGGACGGTTGAGGCGGTTTTCGAGCTGTTCCCGCGGCTTGCCGAGCGCGCCAGCAACCGCGGCAATCAATTGTCCGGCGGCGAGCAGCAGATGCTGGCGATCGGCCGCGCGCTTATCGGAAATCCAACCGTGCTGCTGATGGACGAACCGTCGGAGGGGCTGGCGCCGGTGATCGTCGAAGAACTTGCGCGCGCGGTAAAGCGGCTCTCGCAAGCCGGCGAACTCGCGATGATCCTGGTCGAGCAGAACTCGCGGCTTGCGCTCGACATCGCGCCGCGCGCGGTGGTGATGGATCGTGGCCGCATTGTTTATGACGGCCCGAGCGCGACCTTGCGCGACGATCCCGAGAAACTCGAGCACTTCATCGGCGTCGTCAAAGCCTGACGATTGGGACGCCGCCCCACTGCCTGAATTTCGCGCATTGCCTTGCGCCGCCTTGCCGGGCATAGAGCGGCCATGCAACGCACCTCAGACCGCATTCTCACCACCCATGTCGGCAGCCTGATCCGCCCGCAGCCGCTGCAGGAGTTCCTGCGCGCCAGGCAGGCCGGCAAACCCTACGACAAACCGGCCTATGCAAAATGCCTGACCGAGTCGGTTGCGGCCGTGGTGCGCCAACAGGCGGAGGCCGGCATCGACGTGGTGAGCGACGGCGAATTCGGCAAATCGATCAGCTGGTCGCAATACGCGCTGGAGCGGCTGAGCGGTTTTGAACGGCGGCCGATCAAGGCCAATACGGCTAATCCATTCAAGCGCGGTGCCGACCGCGAGCGCTTCGCCGAGTTCTACGC
>JBOHII010000520.1:0-3789 GCA_050725955.1 Pseudolabrys sp.
AACAAAACGCCGTCGATGTCGCGATGAAACCACCGCCTGCGCTGAAGCAGGCGACGCTCGCCGATCTGGCGCAGCACGCGCAGGAGCTGGCGCGGCAGGCGCGCGACATGGCGCTCCAGGATGATCCGGCGCCGAAAACATTCTCGGACACAACAGCGCTGGCTCCCGGTGCGATACAACTCGCCAGCATTAATCCCAACCTACCGCCGGAGATGGTGGCGCCACAGCCGATGGTGATTCCGGTCTCGCTCCCGCAAACGATCGCGGTGCTGCCGCCGGTTGCGCCCAGTCTGCCGCCGCCCTCACCGGCGCTGCGGCTGCATCTGGAGGGCGCGACGCGCGTCCACGCCGAGCATTGCCTCGCCAATGCGGTCTATTTCGAGGCCCGCGACCAACCATTCCGCGGCCAAGTCGCGGTGGCGCAGGTTGTGATGAACCGCGTGTTCTCCGGTGTCTACCCGCGTGACGTCTGCGGCGTGATCTATCAGAACGCCAGACACCATCTCGTCTGCCAGTTCACTTTCGCCTGCAACGGCCGGCGCAAGGTAATCAACGAACGCGCCTCCTGGGCGCGCGCCAAACGCATTGCTAAGGAAACGCTCGACGGCAGGCTCTACGTGCGGGCGGTTGGCACCGCGACGCATTACCACGCCACCTATGTGCATCCGTACTGGGTGCACGAGATGCGCCGTATGGCGCGCGAGGGCGCCCATCTGTTCTATCGTCCCTATGCTTGGGGCAGCGGCGCCGACGAGCCGATCTGGTCGCGCGAGCAATTGGTGGCAAACAACAGGAAGCGATAGTCGGGCCCGTCCGCTAAAGTCGCGCGGAGCAAGCTATTCCAGTTTCAGCTTGAACAACTTGATGGCATTGCCGCGGCCGATCATGACGCGGTCGGCCTCGCCGATCTCGGCCTTGTCGAACCAGGACGCGCCTTCATCCACCGCTTCGAACGGCCAATCCACCGAGAACATCACCCGTTCCGGTCCTATTTCCGTCATGCAGTTGACCAGCGCCGGGGTGTGGAAATTGCCCGATGTGGTGAGATGGAAGTGCTTGCGGAAATAATCGGCCACGCTTTTCTTGGCCGCGTATTTGTGCGGTGCTTTCATCCAGCCGTTGCGGTGGTCGATGCGCCAGAGCTGTACCGGAATTCCCTCGCCGAGATGGCCCAGCATGATCTTTAGTTTGGGGCATTCATCGAATAATCCGCTGCCGATCAGGCGCAGCGCGTGCACTGCAGTCTCCGCCGCGAAGGCCCAGTTCGGGCCCCACAGCCAGTCATGGCCGTCGTAGAAGCGTGTCCAGCTCGCCAGCGGGTTGCGCGGGTGCAGGTAGAACGGCACGTCGAGCGCTTCGAGCGCGCGCCAAAAGGTGCGATATTGCGGTAAATCGTAATAGAGCACGTTTTCCGGCGTTCCAGCTTGCGAAAAGCCATTGACCAACGCGCCCACCATGCCGAGTTCCTTGACGCAGCGGGTGAGCTCGGCCGTGGCCGCTTCCGGGTCCTGCATGGGGAGTGCGGCGAAGCCGGCAAAACGGTCGGGGCGCTTGCGCACTTCGCCTGCCAGCATGTCATTGGCTTCCCGCGCCACCGCGATCGCCTTCTTCACGTCGTGGATCGCCTGCACCGCCGGCGCGTTCAACGACAGGATCATCATCTCGATGCCGTGCCGGTCCATCTCCTTCAGACGGATGTCCTGAATGTCGAGCAGGCGCGGGCGCAGGCTCTCCCACACATGCGGACCGAACACCTGTGAATCGCAGAGCGTCGCATCGATGGCGAAGTGTTCCTCGAGCGCGATCTTGCCTTGCATTGGATTTCTCCCTGGAAAGTTCTAAAGCCGCTTCTTTGCGAATGCGCGACCTGACGGTGACTTTAAATACTTTTCGAAATGAAATGCTTGTTTTTCATCGTCGAAAGCAACATAGGTTTTCAATCGCCAAGGCAAATGTTTCGAAGTATGTGGGACCTCTCCCGCATTGTGTTTGGCCAATCGCGCGCAAAGATTGTCGGTGATCCCGACGTAGAAATGGACCGAATTGATACTCTGCAAAATATAGACGTATTTCATCTCCAGCCCGCCTTCGCCCAGCGGGCTTCGGCGCGGCAGCCTTCGCTCGCTTCGCTACGATAGGTATTACCGGCTTGCCGAGCCGTAGCTCGCGAAGCGAGCGAAGGCTGGTGGAGCCGAGGGGATTTGAACCCCTGACCTCCTCATTGCGAACGAGGCGCTCTCCCAACTGAGCTACGGCCCCGCCTTGCCCGTGCAATAAAGGATTTTGCGCGGTTTTCAGCGAGTGGGCGCCATTTAGGGCCAGGGTTTCGGCCTGTCAAGGATGCGCGCCTGGACAAGGAAACGGCCAAACCATTGTGGGACAAGCTGTTACAGCCCCTTTTCCTGCGGCCGCCAAGCGGCTATTCGTCTGTCCGGCTAGCCGACGGAGCGCCACATGAATCCCTTTCTCTGGCTGATCGACACCATCATCACCCTCTACATCTGGATTCTAATTGCGTCGGCCGTCTTGTCCTGGCTGGTCGCCTTCAATGTCGTCAACACTCGCAATCCGATCGTGCACGGGATCGGGGATTTCCTCTACCGCGTCACCGAGCCGGCACTGCGGCCGATCCGTGGCCTGTTGCCTAATCTCGGCGGTATCGACATTTCGCCGGTCATCTTGATTTTGCTGTTGTTGTTCATCCAGCGCTTCATCTTCTGGCTCTACGTTCAGCTTTTCATCTAGGTGCGGACAGCCACGGCGTGCTCACGGCGCGGGCGCTACCGCCCGCGTCAAGCGGCTGGTCATTGCGGGCGATCCGCCCACTTTGATCGCGGCCCTGGAGAAGTTCGCGGCGAAAGGCTAACAAATGGCCATGCCGGCAAAGCTCATCGACGGCAAGACGATATCGGCCGATCTGCGCGGCAAGGTGACTGACGCGGTACACCGCTTACGCCGCGACCGCGGCATCGTGCCGGGCTTGGCGGTGGTGCTGGTCGGCAAGAATCCGGCGAGCGAAGTCTATGTGCGCAACAAGTCCAAGGCGGTGACCGAATCTGGCATGCACCCGTTCGACCGGCAGCTGCCGGACAGCGTGACCGACGCCGAGTTGCTCGCCTTGATCGAGGAGCTTAACGCCGACGCGCAGGTCAACGGCATCCTGGTGCAACTGCCGCTGCCGCCGCAGATCAATCCGCAAAAGGTCATCGCCGCCATCGATCCGGCCAAGGATGTGGATGGTTTTCACCCAATCAATGCCGGCCGGCTCGCCAGCGGCTTGCCGGGGATGGTGCCGTGCACGCCGCTCGGCTGCATCATCCTGGCGAAGACGGTGCGCCCCTCGCTCGCCGGCCTCGAGGCGGTGGTGGTCGGCCGTTCCAACATCGTCGGTAAGCCTGTGGCGCAATTGCTGCTGGCAGAGAATGCCACGGTGACCATCGCCCATTCCAAGACCGCCGACCTGCCGGCGGTGTGCGGCCGCGCCGACCTGCTGGTGGCCGCGATCGGACGGCCCGAGTTCGTGCGCGGCTACTGGATCAAACCGGGCGCGACGGTGATCGATGTCGGCATCAATCGTGTCCCGGTTGCCGGCGGCGAAGCGCGCCCCGCCGGCGGAGCCGGCAAACATAGAATCGTCGGCGACGTCGCCTTCGCCGAGGCTAAGGAGGTTGCCGGCGCCATCACGCCGGTACCGGGCGGCGTCGGGCCGATGACCATCGCCTGCCTGCTGCTCAATACACTTACCGCCGCGTGTCTGCAGAACGGCCTGCCAGCGCCGAAGATTTAGAG
>JBOHII010000521.1:0-13490 GCA_050725955.1 Pseudolabrys sp.
CGCTTGCTGCGGAAGTCGAGCGCCGGCGCACCTTCGCCATCATCTCGCACCCGGACGCCGGGAAGACGACGCTCACCGAAAAGCTCCTGCTGTTCGGCGGCGCGAGCAATTTGGCTGGCCAGGTGAAGGCCAAGCGCGACCGCCGTGCTACCCGTTCCGACTGGATGGCGATCGAGCGCGAGCGCGGCATTTCGGTGGTCACCTCTGTGATGACCTTCGACTACGACGCCCGCGTGTTCAACCTGCTCGACACGCCCGGCCACGAAGACTTTTCCGAGGACACTTACCGCACGCTCACCGCGGTCGACAGCGCGGTGATGGTGATCGACGCCGCCAAGGGCATCGAGGCGCGCACCCGCAAACTGTTTGAGGTGTGCCGGCTGCGCGATATCCCGATCGTCACCTTCATCAACAAGATGGACCGCGAAAGCCGCGATCCGTTTGAATTGCTGGATGAGATCGAAAAGACGTTGGCGCTCGATACCGCACCGATGACTTGGCCGATCGGGCGCGGCCGCGATTTTGCCGGCACCTATGACGTCGGAAGCGGGCAGATGCGCCTGCTCAGTGAGGACGGCAAGACCGCGCCGCCGCAGCCGCTCGATCTTGCTTCGCTCGCCGCGAAAAATTCGATGCTCGATGTCAAAGCGATCGGCGAGGAGTTGGCGCTAGTCAAGGACGCCTGCCGGCGCTTCGATTTCGATTCCTTCCGCGAGGGACATCTCACGCCGGTGTTCTTCGGCTCGGCTTTGAAAAATTTCGGCGTCAAGGACCTGCTTGACGCGCTCGCCCAATTCGCTCCGGCGCCGCGCGCGCAGGTGTCCAACAAGCGCACCGTCGACGCCCATGAAGGCGCCATGACCGCCTTCGTCTTCAAGATTCAGGCGAACATGGACCCCAACCACCGCGACCGCATCGCCTTTGCGCGGCTGTGCTCGGGCAAGCTGCGCCGCGGCATGAAAGCGAAGCTGGTGCGCACGGAAAAGCCGATCACCCTGTCGGCGCCGCAGTTCTTTTTTGCGCAGGACCGCGCGCTCGCCGACGAAGCCTATGCCGGCGACGTGGTCGGCATTCCCAATCACGGCACGCTGCGCATCGGCGACACGCTCACCGAGGGCGAGGACATTTCCTTCCTCGGCGTGCCGAACTTCGCGCCGGAAATCCTGCGCCGCGTCAAGCTGGGCGATCCGATGAAGGCCAAGAAGCTGAAGGAGGCGTTGCAGCAGATGGCGGAGGAGGGCGTCGTGCAGGTGTTCCGCCCGCTCGACGGCGCTCCGGCGCTGGTCGGTGTCGTCGGCCCCCTGCAGCTCGATGTTCTGAAGGTGCGGCTCGCCGACGAATACGGCCTCGACATCGGCTTCGAGACGCCGGAATTCCAACTTGCTCGCTGGATCGCCGGCGCCGACACCAAGAAGCTCGACGACTTCGTGCAGGCCAATTATTCGAGCTGCGCCGAAGACCTCGACGGCGACCGTGTATTCATGGCGCGCAACCAGTTCATCCTCGACTACACCGCCGAACGCGCGCCGGGCATCGCTTTCGGCGATATCAAGGACGTGAAGAACAAGCGGCTTAGTTGATTTTCACGTTCGCCGCCTTGATCACCGGCGCCCAGCGCGCGATCTCGCCATCGATGCGGGCGCGGAATTGCTCGGGCGTGGAGCCGACCGGCTGCATCAGCTGCGCCGCCAGCTTTTCGCGCACTGCCGGCTGCTCGATAATCGCCACCACGTCTTTGTTGATCTGGTCGATCATCGCTTTGGGCGTGCCGCCAGGCGCGATCAGGCCCATCCAAGCGTCGGCTTCCACGTCGATGCCGGATTCCTTGAGCGTCGGCACGTCCGGCAGAAAGGGCGAGCGTTTGGCGGTCGAGACCGCGAGCATCTTGACCTTGCCGGCCTTCGCTTGCGCAAGCACTGAAATCGCCGGCATGCAGGCCATCTGCGCTTCGCCGCGGATGACCGCCAGGATCGCCTGCGGCGAACTCTTGTAGGCCACGTGCATGATCTTGGTGCCGGACTTGATGGCGATCGCCTCCATGGCGAGCTGCGACAGCGAGCCCGTGCCGATCGAGGCAAAATTGTATTTGCCGGGGTCTTTCTTGAGCAACGCGATCAGTTCGGCAACGGAGTTGACCTTGAGATCGGGGTTTACCGCCAGCGCACTCGGTTGCGTGATGAGCTGGGTGATCGCGGCGATGTCTTTTTGCGGATTATAGGGCAGGTTGGAAAACAACAACGTATTGATGGCGAGCGGACCGCCGATGCTTATGCCGATGGTTGAGCCGTCGGGGGCGGCCTTGGCCACCGCCTCGGTGCCCAGATTGCCGCTGGCGCCCGGCTTGTTCTCGACCAGGAAGACGCTGCCCGGATATTTTTGCCCGAGCCGATCGGCGATGATGCGCGCGACCACGTCGGGGGTCGAGCCGGCGCCGAACGGCACCATGATCTTCACGGTCTTCGCCGGCCAGGTTTGCGCCATACCCGGCGTCACGGCAGCGAGGACAAGACAAAACGTCAGCGCGATACGTTTGAACATAGGTGTTTTCTCCCGACCTTTTTCATTAGCTAGTCGACGTCGCGCCCGAGATAGGCCCCGTCGTCTTCGAGCGTTCGTTGCAGCACTTCGACCGGAATATCCAAGTTGCCGGCATTGCCGGCAAGCGAAAGATGCGCGCCGGTTCCCGCCGCTTGGCCCATCACGAAACAGGGCCCGCTGACGCGGGCTGCCGCCTGGCCCTCATGGGTCATCGACGCGCAGCGTCCGGCGACCCAAAGATTGTCGATCCCGCGAGGCACCAACATGCGATAGGGCAGCTGATTGAAGCCGCGTGAGGCCGGAATCTCCGGCCAGCGCCAGACCACATCACCGGCCACGTGGCTCTCCACCGGCCAGCCGTTGACGCCGACGCTGTCGGCAAAGCTCGCGCAGGAGAGCACGTCCTCGGCACTGAGCCGGTAATGGCCCGCGATTCGCCGCGTCTCGCGTATGCCGAGCTGCGGCGGGATGTCGACGACGTAGGAATTAGCGAAACCAGGCGCCTCGCGCCGTAGGAATTCGAAGAACGCCATCGCCTGGCGGCGGCCTTCGATTTCGCCGTCGCTGAGTTCGCGCGCATCGGTGCCGTCGACGGCGCGGCCGTCCGCGGTCTTTACTTGGGTGACGTTGACGCGCCATTCGCCGGAATGTTTTTGCGGCCGGACAATCGCCCCTTTGCGGGGGAATTTGACGCCACGCATTTCCGCCGCGTCCATCAGGTCGGGGATTGTCCGCCATGCCTCACCGGCGAGCGTGGCATCGACGCCATTGAGGCGAAACATCATGGTCGGGTAGAGCATGTGGCCGGCGTCGTCGCCCTTGTCGAAATCGGCGCCGGCGAAGGCGGCGAGGTCGCCGTCACCGGAGCAATCGATGAAGGTGCGTCCGAGAAAAGCGCGGCGGCCGGATTTACCCTCGGTCAGCAGCGCCTGAATGCGCGTATCGCTGTGCATCGCCACGCCGGTCGCCAGCGAGTGGAACAGGATGTCGACGCCGGCGGATTGCAGCAGGTCATCGGCCGCGCATTTATAGGCCGCGGTGTCGTAGGCTTGGGCGAAGATCTTGCCGAATACGAGATGCGGCGCATTCAGACCGCCGAGCCGCTCGATGCGCGCCAGCAAGTCATCGGCGATGCCATGCACCACCTGCTTGATTTCACCGTGCACGTTGGCGTGCAGTCCGCAAAAATTGGTGACGCCGGCCGCCGTGCCCATGCCGCCGAGAAAACCGTAGCGCTCGACCAGGAGCACCTTGCGGCCGTGCTTGCCGGCTATGGCTGCGGCGGCAATCCCGGCGGGGCCGCCGCCCAGCACGACCACGTCATAGTCGCCGCCAATCGGGGTCTTGCGTTGCGGTTCAATCAAGTGGGACGGATTGGCGGCCATCGGCTATTGACCCTTGACGCTGGTCGGCTTGCAATGACTGCCGCTATCCTCTACTGCGGCGGTCGCACAAGGTAGCAATAAACTGCCGGGTATCGCATGGGCCTTGCAATCCTCATTCTCGGGTTGGTCGTTATGCTTGGCGCCCACGTCTTCGTGACGTTTCGCGACGAGCGCGCCAGCCTGATCGCGCGGCTCGGCCTCAACGGCTATCGCGCGCTGTTCTCGATCGTTTCGATCGTCGGCCTTGTTCTGGTCGTCTGGGGGTTCGCGGAATACCGCGCGCATGGCTGGGTCCAGGTCTGGGCGCCGCCCGCATTCATGCGGCACATCACCGTCGGCCTGATGTTGTTCGCTGCGATTTTCATCGTTGCGGCGTTCATCCCCAGCCATATCAAAACCAAGCTCAAGCATCCAATGCTGGCCAGCGTGAAAACCTGGGCATTCGCGCATCTGCTCTCAAACGGCGATCTTGGCTCGATACTACTGTTCGGATCGTTCCTCGCCTGGGGTGTCTATGCCCGCATTGCCGCCAAGCGGCGGGGCGACCTCGGCCCGACCACCGCGCCCGCCGGCTGGACCAATGACATCATCGTGGTGGTGCTCGGTATCGTCACCTATCTCGTACTGGGCTTCTACTTCCATCCCTATTTGATCGGCGTGCCGGTATTCGGGAGGTAAATTTTGTCGGTCCAGGACGAGATCAGGCGGCTCACCGCCCCGGACATTTTCGCCCGCAAGGGCGGTGCGCCGATCGTGTGCCTGACGTCGTATCACGCGCACACCGCGCGCCTGGTCGACAAATATTGCGACGTAATCCTGGTCGGCGACTCGCTCGGCATGGTGATGCACGGGCTGGAGACTACAGTTCCTGTCACACTCGAGATGATGATCCTGCAGGGCCACGCGGTGATGCGCGGGAGTAAGCGCGCGCTGGTGGTGGTAGACATGCCTTTTGCGTCCTACGAGGCCTCCAAGGAACAGGCTTTCATGAACGCCGCGCGCGTGATGAAGGAAACCGGCTGCGGCGCCATCAAGGTCGAAGGCGGCACGCGAATGGCCGAAACCATTGCCTTCCTGATCGAACGCGGCGTGCCGGTGATGGGCCATGTCGGCTTGACGCCGCAGTCTATCAACACGATCGGCTCGTTCCGCGCCCAAGGGCGCGAGGAAGCCGATTGGGCGCGGATCGAGCAGGATGCCCTCGCAGTCGCCGAAGCCGGCGCCTTCGCCGTGGTGATCGAGGCGGTGGCCGAGCCGCTCGGGCGTAAGCTCACCGCCGCCGTGCGCATCCCTACCATCGGCATTGGGGCGAGCGTCGCTTGCGACGGCCAGATCCTGGTACTGGAGGACATGCTCGGTCTCAGCCCGCGGGTGCCGAAATTCGTCAAACGGTTTGGCGACCTCGGCCCCGGCATCGAAAAGGCGGTGGCCGACTATGCCGCGGAGGTGCGTGCGCGCACATTCCCGGGACCCGACCACGTCTATGCCATGAAGGGCAAAAAAGCCTTAAATCCCTGAATATTAGCGATTATCGCCGCAAACTTTGCCTTGGCATCGCCACATCGTTAGGTTACGTCGCAGCCCGCCGCGGGAGCGGGCATCGCGGGGACTTGGAGCAGTTCGTGGCCGATATTTTTCATGAAGTCGACGAGGAAGTCCGCCGCGAACGGCTGCAAAAGCTGTGGGACCGTTATGGCATCTATGTCATCGCGCTGGCGGTCCTCATCGTCGCCGGTATCGGTGCCTGGCGCGGCTATGAATACTGGCAGGCGAAGAAAGCGGCCGCCGCCGGCGCCGCCTTCGAGACTGCGCTGAGCTTGAGCGAAGAGGGCAAGCACGCCGAAGCGGAAGCCGCCTTCGCCAAGATCGTCACCGAGGCGCCGGCCGGCTATCGCGTCTTGGCGCGCCTGCGCGCGGCCGCCGAGCTGGCGGAGAGCAAACCGGACGACGCTGTGAAAGCCTATGACGAACTCGCCGCCGACAATTCGCTCGGCACGACTTTGCAGGACCTCGCCGCCGTGCGCGCCGGCTTGCTGGTTGTGGACACCGCACCGTTTTCCGATATGCAGCGTCGTCTTGCCGCGGTCTCCGAACCGGGCCATGCCTTCCGCCACAGCGCGCGCGAACTTTTGGCGCTGTCGGCTTGGCGCAATCACGACTTTACCGCTGCGCGCCGCTACATCGACATGATCGCGAACGATGGCGAGTCGCCGCCGGGCGCACGCGCGCGCGCCGAAGTGCTCGCGGCGCTGATCGCAGGCAACGGCAAGAGCTGAGGATTTGCTCATGCGCCGCCGCGTGCATCGGATACTGTTGCTGGCCGTCATTGTCGCGGTCGCTCCGGTACTGGCCGGCTGCGAAAGTTTCGACTCCGACAAGTTCGACATTTTCAGCCTCAACGAAAAAAAGAAGCTGAAAGGCGAGCGCAAGGAGGTGTTTCCCGAAGGTGTGCCGGGGGTGGTACAGGGGCTTCCACCCGAATACCTCAACAAGCAGCAATCGACGGCCGAGAAACCTTCTTCCATCCCCATGACCACGAGTGGGGGGCTCCCGAACGATAAGTCCGCCGCCCCTGTGCAACCGAGCAAGACGGCCGCGGTCGAGCCGGCGCCCGAGCCGAAGCCTGAGGCGAAACCGAAACGCAAGCCGAAACGCAAGCCGAAACCGCATGTGGCGGCGCACCCGACGAAGCCGGTCGTGTCACGTCCCGCAGCGCCGGCCCAAGCCAGCGACGAGCAAAAGCCGCCGCCCTGGCCGGCCCAGAAACCGGCGCAGTCGTCATGGCCCGCGCAACAGGGGCAAGGCTCGAGCATGGAGCCTTGGCCGACAGCGCCGGCGCCCGGCACTTTCTCGCACTGACGGTTCGGCGCCCGCGGGCTTGACCCGGGGACGACCCGCGCCGCAAACACATCCTGCAGATTTTGTTGATGGATTGCCTGGCCAAGCCCGGCAGGGGCCGGGCATGAGCTTCACGATCGCCATTGTCGGCCGGCCCAATGTCGGCAAGTCGACCTTGTTCAACCGGCTCGTCGGCCGGCGCACCGCGCTGGTCGATGACCGTCCCGGGGTCACGCGTGACCGGCGCGAAGGGGAGGGCAGGCTCGGCGATCTCGAATTCACCGTCATCGATACCGCCGGATTGGAACAATCGGCGCCGGAGAGCCTCACCGGCCGCATGCGGGCGCAGACCGAAACTGCGATGGCGAAAGCCGACGCGATCTTCTTCATGATCGACGCGCGCGCCGGCCCGTTGCCTGCCGACCGCGCCTTCGCCGAACTCGCGCGCAAGGCCGGCAAGCCGACGGTCTTGATCGCCAACAAGATGGAAGGCACGGCGGGCGAAGCCGGACGGCTGGAGGCTTATTCGCTCGGTCTTGGCGAGCCGATACCGATATCCGCCGAACATAACGAAGGTCTGTCCGATCTCTACGACGCTTTGCGCGCGGCGCATCCCGAACGCACGGCGGCGCAGATCGAAGCCGCGGCCGAGCCTTCCGGGCCGCATCCTATCCGCGTCGCCATTGTCGGACGCCCGAATGCCGGTAAGTCGACACTGGTTAACCGGCTGATCGGCGAAGAGCGCCTGCTCACCGCGCCGGAGGCAGGCACCACGCGCGACGCCATCGCGGTCGATCTCGACTGGCACGGACAGAAATTCCGCATCTACGACACCGCCGGCCTGCGACGCCGCTCGCGCGTCGACGAGAAACTTGAAAAGCTGTCGGTCATCGACGCGCTCAATGCGGTGCGCTTTGCCGAAGTCGTTGTGGTGTTGCTCGACGTCGAGAACGCGTTCGAGGAGCAGGACCAGCGCATCGCCGATCTGGTCGAGCAGGAAGGCCGTGCCATCGTCATCGCGGTCAACAAATGGGATCTGCGGGAAAAGACGGCCGGCGCCATCGGCAAGCTGCGCGCGCAGGCCGACGAGAAGCTCATGCAGATGAAGGGCGTGCCGCTGGTGGCGGTGTCGGCGTTGACCGGCGAGGGCCTTGACCGCCTGATGCAGGCGGTGGTCGATGCTTATGCGGTATGGAACAAACGGGTGCCGACCAGCGCGCTCAATCGCTGGTTCGAGCACGTCGTCGAAGCGCATCCGCCGCCGGCGGTATCGGGACGCAGGCTGCGCCTCAACTACATCACGCAAGCGAAAAGCCGACCGCCGAGCTTCGTCGTGTTCTGCACCCGCGCCGACGCGCTGCCCGACGCCTATAAACGATACTTGGTGAACTCTTTGCGCGAAAGCTTCGAATTGCCCGGCACGCCGATCCGGCTGACGCTGCGCGAGAAGGACAACCCGTTCAAGGGCCGGGCGAAGAAGAAAAAGTAAGGTTACGCCTTCGCCCGCGCGGGTGGCGTGCGCAAGGCTATGGTCAGCGCGCCGGCGGTCGATAGCAGGGCCGCACTCAGAAACCCGTATTCGTAGCCGGAAGCGAGAGAGCCGAGACCGGCGGCGATCGCAATGCCGGCGAGCTGCGCGACACGGCTCGCGGCATTGTTGACGCCGGAGGCGAGCCCTTCATCGGTATCCGGCACGCTCGACATCACCGAGGCGGTCAGCGGTGCCACCAGCACCGCGAACGATAGTCCCAGCATCGCCATCGGTGCGACGACGCCGGGCAGCAGTGGCGCGTCACGCGCAAGGGCGAGCCAGCCGTAGGCGAGCGCCGCGCCGAGCGGTCCCACGATCAACATGGCGGGCGCGCCCCATTTGTCCGCCAAGGCGCCGAACCGCTGCGACAGCAATCCGACGCCGAAAGTGAACGGGAGGAACACCAGCCCCGCGTCGGTCGCCGACAAGCCGCGCCGGTCGACGAGATCGAATGGCAAAAGGAAAAACACGATCGATAGCCCGCCGTAAATCAGCAACGTCGCAATATTGAGCCGGAAAAACTCCGCATTCCGGGCGAGCCGCGGCGGCGTCATCGGATGCGTGCTTACGCGCTCCCAGGCCGCGTAAGCGAGGAGGCCGATCACCCCGAACAAACCGGTCAACACGATCGTCAGATCCGACATGGACACTTCCGCTTCACTGCGGCCAATCTGGCTCAACGCCCAGGCCAGGGCGCCGAGAGCCGCGGCAATGATGGCGGCGCCGACGAGGTCGAAGCGGCGCGGCTGCAGCCGGTCGGCGGGTGCGTAGGCCCACAGCAGCACAACCGCGGCCACCGCGATCGGTGGATTGATCCAAAATATCGCCTGCCAGCCGAAAGTTTCCGTGAGCCAGCCGCCCAATACAGGCCCGGCGGCAGTGGTCAGCGCGGAAGCCGCCGCCCACACGCCGATGGCGGCATTGCGCTCGTTTTTAGGGTAGGTCGCGCCGATCAGCGCAAGGCTCGACGGCGTCAGCAACGCCGCGGCGATACCCTGCACGATCCGCGCGGCGATCAACCACGACGCGGAGGGCGCCAAGGCGCAAGCAATCGAGCATGCGCCGAACAGGAGGCAACCGATTGCCAACACCCGCGCTTTGCCGTGCGCGTCGGCAAGCGCGCCGCCGATCAAGGTGAGCGAGGCCAGCGCCAGCATATAGCCATTGATGACCCATTGCACCGTGGCGAGATCGGCGCCGACAGCGGCGCGGAGCTTGGGCAGCGCGACCGTGAGGGCGGAGCCGTCGATGAATGCCATCGATGACGCCAGGATGCAGGCCGCGAGAACCATGCGCCGGAGCGGCAATGGCGCCAGGCGCCCAAGCGCGCGCGGACAAGGCTGCGCTTCGATAACGCCGCGGCTGGACGGCTCGATAATCGGCTGCGCCATAAATCGCGCCTTTCAGGAAGGCGGATGAAACCCCAGAAAACGTCCGTCGCGGAAACTGAAGATCTTGCCGGTCTCTGCGCAATCGGCGAGGCATAGCGGCACGATCGCTTTCGCCACTTCTTCCGGCGTCGGCAGTGTCATCGGATCGATGCCGGGAAATGCCGTCGCCATCATACGCGTACGCGTCTGGCCGGGGCTGAACAGGTTCACGCGCACGCTCGTGTTTTCGCACTCGGCGGCATAGGTCCGCACCATGGCGTCCAAGGCGGCTTTGGAAGCGGCATAGAGGCCGAAATAGGGACGCGCCAGATAAGCGACCGCCGACGTGATAAACACCGCGCGTCCGGCGTCGGAGGCTTTCAGCAAAGCATCGCAGGCAAGAATGAGCCGCCAATTGGCAGTGACGTTGACCGCCATCACGTCATTCCAGGCCTTCGGCTCGATATGGCCGAGCGGCGAGGGCATCGTCAGCAGCCCGGCATTGCCGACCAATACGTCGAGCCGGCCATAACGCTCGTTGAGCGCGAGCGCGAGCCGGGCAATGCCATCCGAATCTTTCATATCCAATGGCACCAGCGTGGCCGTGCCGCCGGCCGCTTTGATCTTGTCGTCAAGTTCCTCTAGCCCGCATACCGTGCGCGCGACCGCCACCACATGCGCGCCGGCCTGCGCCAGCTGCAAAGCGAGCGCCGCACCAATGCCACGCGAGGCGCCGGTGACAAGCGCGATACGGTCGGATAGGGGGCCGGACATGCGGTCAGCCTAACGCAAGGCCTAGATCGCTTCGGCGAGCAGCGACAATTGTCGCGGGCTGGCCTCGTGCGCGGCCTGATCGGTAAGCGGGGTCGGATAGTCGCCGGTGAAGCAGTGATCGGTGAACTGCGGGCGAACGGGGTCGCGGCCCGGCAGACCCATGGCGCGGTAGATGCCGTCGACCGACAAAAACGCCAGCGAATCCGCACCGATGAACTGGCGCATGCCTTCCAGATCGTGGGTGGCGGCGAGCAGCTTGTCGCGTTCCGGCGTGTCGATGCCGTAGTAGTCGGGGTGCGTGATCGGCGGCGAAGCGATGCGGAAATGCACCTCTTTGGCGCCGGCATCGCGCATCATTTGCACAATCTTGCGCGAGGTCGTGCCGCGCACGATGGAATCGTCCACCAGCACAATGCGTTTGCCCTGCACCACCGCGCGATTGGCGGAATGCTTCATCCGTACGCCCTGATCGCGGATCGATTGCGTCGGCTGGATGAAGGTACGGCCGACATAGTGGTTGCGGATGATGCCGAGTTCATAGGGAATGCCGGATTGCTGCGCAAAGCCGATCGCCGCCGGCACGCCCGAATCCGGCACCGGGACGACCACGTCGGCTTGGGTCGGGGCCTCACGCGCCAGCTCCGCACCCATGGTCTTGCGCACGTTATAGACATGGCGGCCGCCGACGATGGAATCCGGCCGCGAGAAATAGACGTATTCGAAGATGCAGGGCCGCGGTGTCATCGGCGCGAACGGCTTGTGCGATTGCGCTCCGTCCTCGTCGAAGATCATCACCTCGCCGTTCTCGATGTCGCGCACGAATTTAGCGCCGATGATGTCGAGCGCGCAGGTCTCCGAGGCGAGGATCGGGCAGCCATCCAGCGTTCCGTAGACCAGCGGACGAATACCGAGCGGATCGCGCGCGCCGACCAACTTCTTGTTGGTCATGCCGACAAAGGCATAGGCGCCTTCCAATTGGCGCAGGCCCTCGATGAAGCGGTCGACGAAGCGGTTGCGCCTGGCGCGCGCGACCAGATGCAGAATCACCTCTGTATCGGTGGTCGACTGCATCATGGCGCCTTCGCTCACCAGGTCGCGCCGCAGCTTGATGCCGTTGGTCAGGTTGCCGTTGTGGCCGATGGCGAAGCCGCCGGCGTTGAGCTCGGCAAACAGCGGCTGCACGTTGCGCAGGACGGTTTCGCCGGTGGTCGAATAGCGCACATGGCCGATCGCCGTAGTGCCGGGCAGGCGGTCGATGATCTCGCGGCGGGCGAAAGTGTCGCCGACCAGGCCGAGGCGGCGTTCGGAGTGAAAGCGCTTGCCGTCGAAACTGACGATGCCGGCGGCTTCCTGGCCGCGGTGCTGGAGCGCGTGCAGGCCGAGCGCGGTAATGGCGGCGGCGTCGGGATGGCCGAAAATGCCGAATACGCCGCATTCCTCGCGTAACCGGTCGGCATCCGGATCAAATTCGGCGCCGGCGGTTTCAACGAGGTCTTGCGGGTTTTGCTGCATCGCTAGAGCGCTCCGGCCCGGGGCTTAAGCTCCGATTTCTGGTCGGGGCTGGTATCCGGCGGTTCCTGGTCTTCCGGCTTCTGCCGCTTCAACCGCTTTAAGATGGTGCTTTCGGGATCGTCCGGCAACATGGACATCAGCCATTGTCCCGTACTTTGCAACACGACCTTCGACTTGGCGTCGCGCACCCATTCCGGCTGGCTGCGGTCGGGCACCAGCCACGCGAAGAAGAGGAACGCGACCACCACAATGATCAGCCCGCGGCCGAGCCCGAACAAGAAGCCGAGGGTGCGGTCGAGTGCGCCGACCCGGCTGTCGAGGATCAGGTCGGAGATGCGCACGGTTATCACCGAGACGATCAGCAGCGTGAGCAGAAACACCGCACCCACGCTGGCGCCGGCCGCCACCATGTCGCTGGAGATGTACTGTTTGGCGATCGGCAGCACGCGCGAATAGGAATAAAGCGTGACCAAAGCGGCGATGCCCCAAGCGCCGATCGACAGAATTTCGCGCATGAAGCCGCGGATCATGGCGAGCAGGCCGGAGACCAACATGACCACCAAAAGCATAATGTCGAGCAGCGTGATCGGCATTTCGCTCTCACCGGCTCGGCGGCTGCGCGCGCCGGCCGCTGCGCTTGCAGATAAGCCGGGGTGGCGAATCCGCAACCGTCGCTGCGGCTCCGGCACAAGGCGGCGGCGTTGGCCTTAAGTGCTTAATTTTACGACCATTTCTGCTCGCGTTCCTGCCTGTCGCAGGGGCCGCAAGCGGCGGTTTCGACGCCCCCGTGTATAGCGGGGCGTCACGGTGCCGTCACCCGTCTTGTCCACGGGTTTTAGCACCCGTGCCCCTGGTGCCGCGGGCGGCAATATCGGCGACCAGGCTGCCGAGGCTTGCCACATCGGTGATCTTGAGCCCGGGCTCGCCGGCTTCCGTCCGCGCCGCTTCCGGAACCACGGCGCGGGCAAAACCAAGCTTTGCGGCTTCCTTGAGCCGGGCCGGGCCTTGCGCCACCGGCCGCACCGCGCCCGACAGCGACACCTCGCCGAAATACACGGCGTCCGCCGGCAAGGGCGCGTTGGCGAGTGAAGAGACGAGCGCTGCAGCGGCGGCGAGATCGGCCGCCGGTTCCTGGATGCGCAATCCACCGGCGACGTTGAGGTAGACGTCGTGGCCGCCGAGCCGAACGCCGCAGTGCGCCTCCAGCACCGCCAGCACCATCGACAGCCGGCTCGGGTCCCAGCCGACCACGGCCCGCCGCGGTGTGCCGAGCGACGTCGGCGCCACCAGCGCCTGGATTTCGACCAGCAGCGGTCGCGTGCCCTCGATGCCGGCAAACACCGCAGTGCCGGGCTGTCCCAGATCGCGCTCGGACAGGAACAGTTCGGAGGGGTTGGCAACTTCGCGCAGGCCCGATCCGGTCATTTCGAACACGCCAATCTCGTCGGTCGGGCCGAAGCTGTTTTTTTCCGCGCGCAGGATACGTAATTGGTGCGAGCCTTCACCCTCGAAGGATAGCACGGCGTCGACCATATGGTTGAG
>JBOHII010000522.1:0-3918 GCA_050725955.1 Pseudolabrys sp.
CCATCTGGCTGGCGACGGCACGGTTCCAGACCAGTTAGTACAGGCGCGCCTGATCGCGGTCGACATGCTTGGCGACTTGCGCGGGCGTGCGGCTGGCGCTGGTCGGGCGCACGGCTTCGTGCGCTTCCTGCGCGTTTTTCGACTTGTTGTGATATTCGCGCGGTGAGGCCGGCACGTATTCCTTGCCGTAATCCTTGCCGAGCATCGCGCGAATGTCGCTGATCGCTTCCGGCGCCAGATCAATGCCGTCGGTGCGCATATAGGTGATGAGGCCGACGGTTTCGCCGTCGATGTCGATGCCTTCATAGAGCCGCTGGGCAAGCCGCATGGTATGCGCCGGCGAGAAGCCGAGCTTGCGCGACGCCTCTTGCTGCATGGTCGAGGTCGTGAACGGCGGCGGCGGATTGCGGCGGGTGGGCTTGGCCTCGACCGCGGCGACCTTGAAGGTTGCGGCTTCCAGATCGCGGGTGAAGGCTTCGGCTTCCGCGCCCGAACCGATATCGAGCCGCTGGATCCTCTGGCCGTCGACGCCAACGAGACGCGCCTCGAAAGCCTCCTGGCGCGGCGTCGCCAGCACGGCGGCAATCGACCAATATTCCTTGGCGACGAATTTCTCGATTTCCAGCTCGCGGTCGCAGACGAGGCGCAGCGCCACCGACTGCACGCGGCCGGCCGAGCGGGCGCCCGGGAGTTTCCGCCAGAGCACCGGGGACAGCGTGAAACCGACCAGATAGTCGAGCGCACGGCGGGCGAGATAGGCATCGACCAAAGCGGCATCGATGATGCGCGGATGCTTCATCGCCTCCGTCACCGCCTGCTTGGTGATAGCGTTGAACACCACCCGTTCCACGGCCTGCTTTTTGAGCGCGCCCTTTTCCTTAAGCACTTCCAGCACGTGCCAGGAGATCGCCTCGCCCTCGCTGTCGGGGTCGGTGGCCAGAATCAGCTTGTCGGCGCCTTTGAGCGCCTTGGCGATGTCATTGAGGCGCTGGTTCGACTTTGCGTCGACCTCCCAAATCATACGGAAGTTGGCGTCCGGATCGACCGAGCCATCCTTGGCCGGCAGATCCCTGATGTGGCCAAAGGATGCCAGCACCTCGAAGCCAGGGCCCAGATACTTATTGATGGTCTTGGCCTTGGCCGGCGACTCAACGACGACAATATTCATGCAAATCCAATGGGTTACCCGCCGAAATCGATGGGATTCCAGGCGGAATCGACCGCTGTCTTTGGCCGGAACATGGTGAAGGCACCCCCTACTGTCAAATAAGGGTAGCCAGCAAAACCTTTAAGAACAGCCAATTCAGGCACCAAAGAGACAAGGTTGGGTTCCTGAACACAACTAAAAAGTGCATTTAATATAAATAACAATTATAGGGTTACTATTGAGATGAGACTGTGTATTTTCGTTTCCGCGCACCCGAGCGCCCCGATTGTGATCCGACCAGACACCAGGACCAGCATGGCCGACCAGGCCTCATCCGGCGGAAACGGCAACACCGCAATGGTGGCCAATTACGTGGCGACCTTGTCGGCCGATCTTGCCACGATGGCGCGCCAGAGTGGCCTCGATACGCTCGGCTATTTGCTCGAAATGGTCCGCCTCGAAGCCGAAAACGTCACCCAGCATAAGCAAAACGGCCGTCACTAGTCACGGCACCTTGACGCCGAGCTTCGACATAAACGCCGCGGTTGGGTTGCCGTCCGGCAACATTCCCATTTTTTTCTGCTCGGCGCGGATATTATCGCGCAGGTCGAAGTCTACATGGCCTTCGAAATCGAGCACTTTGTAGCCGAGCGCAGACAATTTTTTCTGCAATGCAATGCGCGCATCGCGCGACAGCGGTCGATCGTCGGCCGGCCAGGCGGCCTTGATCGGCGCGCCGCCATGCAGGCGGTCGGCGAGGTGGCCGACGGCGATCACATAGGCATCGGAGTTGTTGTATTCCTTGAGCACCGGATAGTTTTCCGTCGTCAGAAAGGCCGGCCCGTTCGCGCCACTCGGGAAAAATAAAATGCCTAGGCCCGATACCGGGAATGGCTTGGCGTCGGCGCGGCGCACGCCGCGCTTCGCCCATTCCGCGAAAGTGCGGCGGCTTATCATGTGGTCGAAACCCTTTGGCACCGTGACCTCGAAACCCCAGGGCAGGCCGCGCTGCCAGTGCTCCTTGGCGAGATAGTTGGCGGTCGAGCCGAGTACATCCGGCACATTGCTCCAGATGTCACGCTTGCCGTCGCCGGAAAAATCGATGGCGTAGTCGACCACATTGGTCGGCATGAATTGGGTCTGGCCCATGGCCCCGGCCCATGAGCTGACCATCTTTGCGCGCGGGAACTTGTTGTCCTGCATGATGCGCATGGCGACGAGCAACTCGTTACGGAAATAGGGATGCCGGTAACCCACAAAGCCGAGAGTAGCGAGCGAGCGGAACACGTCCCAGTGCTCCTTCTCGGCGCCGTAATCGGTTTCCATGCCCCACAGCGCAATCAGCACCCAGCGCTCGACGCCGAATTTCTTTTCCACCGCATCGAAGGTCTTCGCCCATTCCCGTGCCTTGCGCATGCCATTGGCGATACGGCCGCGCGACACCGTGTCGTTGACGTAGTTGCCGACCGGCTTGCCGTATTCGGGCTGGCGCTTTGTCGCCGCGATAACGCGCTGATCGGGCGTCACGCCTTTGAGCGCGAGATCGAACGTGGCGCGCGTGATGCCCTTAGCCTGCGCATCCGGCCACAACGCGGCTTCGAAGGCGGCGAAGGATTGCTCCTGCGCGCGCACCGGGGCACAGCCGAGTGCGAGCACAAAGGCGAAGGCGGCAATTATCCGAAATTTCATGCGTTGCAACCGGATGCGCGGCGAATCGTCGCCGCATCTTATAGCAACGAGATTAAGCCCCCGCCGTGACGCTCGATCCTGCCGGCGATCTCGAGTTCCAACAGCACCGTGCGCACGATCGCCGGGGAAATACGCGACAGCCGCACCAGGTCATCGATCGACACCGGAGTCGGTCCGAGCAGACCGATGATCCGTGTGCGCTCGTCCTCGCCGGGCTCGGCGTCAAGCGGGTCGGGAACGTCGTGCGACGGCTCCTGCGCCGGCAGGTCGAAGCCGCGGCCAAGGATCGGCTCCAGCACCGCGACGATATCCGCCGCCTCGGTCACCAGTGTCGCGCCCAGCTTGAGCAGGCCATTGGTGCCCTCGGCGCGCGGGTCGAGCGGGGAACCCGGCACCGCGAATACTTCGCGGCCTTGCTCGCCGGCGAACCGTGCCGTGATCAGCGAGCCGGAGCGGCGGGCCGCCTCCACGATCACCACGCCGACCGAGAGCCCCGAGATCAGCCGGTTGCGGCGGGGAAAATCGCGCGCGCGCGGTTCCCAAACGAGCGGCATTTCCGAAACGGCGGCGCCTTCGGTGAGGATCGCTTCCAGCAGATCGCTGTGCTCAGGCGGATAGACGCGGTCGTGGCCGCCGGCCAGCACCGCGATGGTACCGCTCGCAAGGCTCGCGCGATGGGCAGCAGCGTCGATGCCGCGCGCCAGCCCGGAGACGGTGGCAAAACCTGCTTGGCCAAGGTCGTGCGCCAGCCGCTCGGCGAATTTCACGCCGGCCGCCGAGGCGTTGCGCGAGCCGACGATCGCGACCAGAGGGCGGGTCAGTACCGCAAGCTTGCCGCGTACCGCCAGCAGGGGCGGCGCGTCGTCGATCATTTGCAGCCGCGGCGGATAATCCGGCTCGCCTAGCGCAACGAAAGCAATGCCGCGCGCATGCGCCGCACTTAATTCGGCCCGTGCCTGTTCGCGCGTGCAGATGTTGGCGGGCGCCGAGGCGCCGCCGCGGCGGGCAAGCGCCGGCAGTGCCTCAAGCGCGGCGCGCGCGCCGCCATAATGATTGACCAGGTCGCGGAAGGTGCGCGGACC
>JBOHII010000523.1:0-5425 GCA_050725955.1 Pseudolabrys sp.
ACACCAAGGAAACGCGCGACCGCCTGTCGTCCAAGCGCGGCTTCGTCTGGCTCAAGCGCGAAATCACGCCCAAGCAGCAGCAGGAGATTCACCGGCTCGGCATTCCCGGCATCGGTTTCCTCACCGAGAACAAGCGCGTTTATCCGAACGGACCGGTGGTGTCGCATGAGATAGGCCACGTCAATATCGACAACCAAGGCATTGCCGGTATGGAGAAATGGCTGGACGGGCAGGGGCTCGCGGCGCTGCACATGGCAGGCCTCGCCACCGACCGGCTGCAGCGGCCGGTGCAGCTCGCGCTCGATCTGCGCGTTCAGTTCGCACTGCGCAATGAACTCATCGCCGCGCGCGAAAAGTTCAAAGCCAAGGCCTCGTCCGGCGTAATTCTCAACGTCAATACCGGCGAGATCGTCGCGCTGGTGTCGGAGCCCGACTACGATCCCAATAATCCGCGCGAGGCCAACGATCCGTCCCGCATCAACCGGCTCACCACCGGTGTCTACGAGATGGGCTCGACCTTCAAGATACTCACCGTGGCGATGGCCTTGGATGCCGGCAAGGCGACGCTCGCCTCGACCTTCGATGCCAGCCATCCGCTGCACTACGGCCGCTTCGCCATCCACGATTACGAGCCGATGCACCGCGCGCTCACGGTACCGGAAATTTTCACCTATTCCTCGAACATCGGCGCCGCGCGCATGGCGCTTGCCGTCGGCGTTCAGGGGCACCAGGCGTTCTTGAAAAAGATGGGCCAACTCGATCGGCTGCGCACCGAATTGCCGGAAAGCGCCGAACCGATCGTTCCCAAGCACTGGGGCGAGCTCAACACCGTGACCATCGCCTTCGGCCACGGCCTATCGGTCGCACCCTTGCAAGCGGTGATGGGCATCGCCGCGACGCTCAATGGCGGGCGGCTCATTCCGCCGACATTCCTTAAGCGCAGCCAGGAGGCGGCAGATAAGCTCGCCAAGCAGGTGATCAAACCTGAGACCAGCCGTCTCATACGTTATCTGATGCGGCTCAATGCCGAGAAAGGCACCGGCACCAAGGCTAACGTCAACGGTTACTATATCGGCGGCAAGACCGGCACGGCGGAAAAGGTCGTCAATGGCCGCTATTCGAAGCACAAGCTGTTGACCGATTTCATGGCCGTGCTGCCCGCCGATAAACCGAAATACCTTATGATGATCATGCTGGACGAGCCCCAGCCGACGCCGGAAACGCATGGTTTCGCCACCGCCGGCTGGAATGCCGCGCCGACCGCGGCCAAAGTGATCGCGCGGGTTGCCCCGCTGCTCGATCTCGAACCGCGTTTCGATCTGCCCAAGGCCGACCAATTGATCCTGGCCAAGGCAACAACGAGCCAGTAAGTGCATTTCGCGTGCGTGCGGCCGCAAATTCCGCTTATTTCCGCGCGAGCTTGAATCTAGAACCACGCCGATGAAACTCGCCGATCTCCTGCCAGACGCCGCGCTCGATGCGCGCCATAGCGGCATCGACATCGCCGGCATCACTGCCGACAGCCGCAAGGTCAATGCGGGCTTTTTGTTTTTTGCCATCGCAGGCGCCAAGGCCGACGGTGCGCATTTCGCCAAACTGGCTGTCGCTGCGGGCGCGGCAGCGGTCGCCGCCGAGCAGCGGCCGGACGGGTTGCCGATCGATGTCGCTTTTGTACCGGTTAGAAACGCGCGCCGCGCGCTCGCTTTGGCGGCGGCGAAATTCTTCGCGCGCCAGCCTGGCACGATCGCCGCGGTCACTGGCACCAGCGGCAAGACTTCGGTCGCCGCTTTCACGCGGCAGATTTGGGCCGCGCTCGGAATGCGGGCGGCGAGCATCGGCACGATCGGCGTGGTTTCGCCGCGCGGTGAAAAATACGGATCGCTCACCACGCCCGATCCGGTTGAACTGCATCGCACGCTCGACCAATTGGCGGGCGACGGCGTTACCCATCTGGCACTGGAGGCGAGTTCGCACGGCCTCGATCAGCACCGGCTCGACGGCGTGCGCATCGCCGCCGGCGGCTTCACCAATCTGTCGCGCGACCATCTCGATTATCATCGCACCATCGAGGACTATCTTGCCGCCAAGCTGCGCCTGTTCACGGAACTGGTCGCGCCAGGTGGCACGGCGGTGATCGACGCGGACGACTGCTATGCGGGCCAGGTCATCGCGGCGGCAAAGAAGCGCGGCCTCAACGTGATGACGGTCGGCGAGCATGGCGACGACATCAAACTGGTTGACGGCAAGATCGATGGCTTCGCGCAGGTCATCTCCATTGCTCATGGCGCTCGCACTTACAAAGTGAAGTTGCCGCTGGTCGGCGCCTTCCAGGTGCAGAACGCGGCCGTCGCTGCCGGCCTCGCCATCGCGACCGGATCGCAGCCCGCCCGCGTGTTCGCCGCTTTGCAAACGCTGCAAGGCGCCAAAGGCCGGCTGGAACTCGCCGGCACCAGCAACGGCGCGTCCATCTTCATCGATTACGCACACAAGCCGGATGCGCTCGCCAAGGCACTCACGGCGCTACGCCCCTATGCCAGCGGAAAGCTCATCGTGGTGTTCGGCGCCGGCGGTGACCGCGACGCAGGAAAACGTCCGATCATGGGTCGCATCGCCAAGGAGAACGCCGACCGCGTCATCGTCACCGACGACAATCCGCGCAGCGAGCAGCCGGCCACGATCCGCGCCGCCATCCTGGCGTCCGCGCCGGGCGCAACCGAGATCGGCGATCGCGCGCAAGCGATCCGCGCCGGCATTGCCATGCTGCAGAAAGGCGATGTGCTGCTGATTGCCGGCAAGGGCCATGAGACCGGACAGATCGTCGGCGACAAGATTTTGCAGTTTTCCGACCACGATGCCGTTGCCGCCGTGCTGAAGGAAAAAGTGGCGTGAGCGCATTGTGGACCGTCGATGCCATGGCCGAGGCCATGCGTGCGGAAAAATCCGGCGCGCTGCCGGCGGACGTTCCGGGCCTGTCGATCGACACCCGCAGCATGGCCAAAGGTGAGGCATTTTTTGCAATTCAAGGCGACAACCGCGACGGTCACGATTTCGTCGAGGCGGCGCTCGCGTCGGGCGCAGGTCTCGCAGTCATTGCGCGCGCGCAACGCGCGCGTTTTGCTGCCGATGCGCCGCTGCTGATTGTCGATGAAGCGCTCGAGGCGTTGCGCGATCTCGCCCGCGCCGCGCGTGCGCGCAGCCATGCCAGAGTGATCGCCGTTACCGGTTCGGTCGGCAAGACCTCGACCAAGGAAGCGTTGAAACTTGCGCTCGCCGCCAACGGCGAGACGCATGCTTCCGCCGCCTCATACAACAATCACTGGGGCGTGCCGCTGTCGCTCGCACGCTGTCCGGCGAGCGCCAAATATGCGGTGTTCGAGATCGGCATGAACCATGCTGGCGAGATCACCCCGCTCACCAGGCTGGTACGCCCGCATGTGGCGATTATCACCGCGATAGCGCCGGTGCATCTGGAATATTTCGGCTCGCTGCAAAAAATCGCCGATGCCAAGGCGGAAATCTTCTTAGGGGTCGAGCCAGGCGGCGCCGCCGTGCTCAACCGCGACAACCGCCAATATGCGCATCTCGCCAGGGCCGCCCAGGCTGCCGGCATCACGCGCGTCGTGTCGTTCGGCGCCAGCGCCAAGGCGGACGCGCGGCTCAAGCGTGTTTCGCTGCATTCGGAAGTCTCCACCGTCAAGGCACGCATCCTCGGGCAGGACGTTACCTACAAAATCGGCGCGCCCGGCAAGCATCTTGTGCTCAATTCGCTGGCGGTATTGGCGGCGGCGGCGCTGGCAGGAGCCGACCTCGCCTTGGCGGCGCTCGCGCTCGACCATCTCAAGCCCGCGGTCGGACGCGGCACCCGCATCAAATTGCAGGTGCCCGGCGGCAGCGCGCTCCTGATCGACGAGAGCTACAACGCCAACCCGGCTTCCATGGCGGCCGCTATTGCACTGCTCGGCCAAGCGCCGGTCGGCCCGCGCGGCCGCCGTATCGCCGTCTTGGGCGACATGTTGGAACTTGGGGCGCAGGGAACAGCGTTGCACCGAGGTCTTATCGAGTCGATCGAAGCCGCGGCCATCGATCTTGTGTATTGCAGCGGGCCGCTGATGCACGCGCTCTGGGAGGCCCTTCCCTCGGGCGTCCGGGGCGGCTATGCCGAGACGGCGGCGGCTCTGGAGCCGGCCGTACTCGCCGCCCTTCGCGATGGCGATGCGGTGATGGTGAAGGGGTCGCTGGGCTCGAAAATGGGGCCGATCGTCAAAGCGCTGGAACGTCAATTCGCCAGACCGGTGGCGCTTGAGCGGACGGGCGACAAGGCTTAATCCGATGTTCTATTGGCTGACCGATTTCTCCGACAAGCTCTCATTCCTCAACGTCTTCCGTTACATCACGTTCCGCACCGGCGGCGCCATCGTGACCGCGCTGGTGTTCGTGTTCTTGTTTGGCGGCCCGATGATCGACATCCTGCGTCTGAAGCAGGGCAAGGGCCAGCCGATCCGCAGCGATGGTCCGCCATCCCATCTGGTCACCAAAAAGGGTACGCCCACCATGGGCGGGCTGATGATCCTGTCCGGCCTCTTGGTCTCGACCGTGTTGTGGGCGAACCCGACCAGCCCCTATGTGTGGGTCGTACTCGGAGTGACGCTCGCCTTCGGCCTGATCGGTTTTTATGACGACTATTTGAAGGTGACCAAGCAGACCAATACCGGCTTTGCCGGCCGCACGCGGCTCGCGGCCGAAGCGCTGATCGCAGTCGTCGCCTGCATGCTGCTGGCGCATCTCGGCAAAGGGCCGATCGCGACCGCGCTGGTGTTTCCCTTTTTCAAGGAGCTGATGATCAATCTCGGCTGGGCCTTTGCGCTGTTCGGCGCTTTCGTGATTGTCGGCGCCGGCAACGCGGTCAACCTCACCGATGGGCTGGACGGCCTGGCGATCGTGCCGGTGATGATCGCGGCGGCGAGCTTCGGGTTGATCTCGTATCTCGCCGGCAACGCGGTGTTCGCCGAATATCTGCAAATCCATTATGTCGCCGGCACCGGCGAACTGTCGGTGCTTTGCGGGGCGGTGATCGGCGCCGGCCTCGGCTTTCTCTGGTTCAACGCGCCCCCCGCCTCGATCTTCATGGGGGACACCGGATCGCTCGCGCTCGGCGGAATGATCGGCGCGGTCGCCGTCGCCACCAAGCACGAGATCGTGCTGGCGGTCATCGGCGGGTTGTTCGTGCTCGAGGCGATTTCCGTCATCGTTCAAGTGGTGTCGTTCAAGCTCACCGGGAAACGCGTTTTCAAGATGGCGCCGATCCATCATCATTTCGAGCAACTGGGCTGGACCGAGCCGCAGGTCGTCATCCGCTTCTGGATCATCTCGGTCGTGCTCGCGCTTGCCGGACTCTCGACGCTGAAGCTGCGCTAGTCTGCAGCGC
>JBOHII010000524.1:0-13843 GCA_050725955.1 Pseudolabrys sp.
CCATCATCAGGTCTTCGGCGCGCTGGTTCATCGGGAACAGCACCACCTCGCGCAGGTTCTCTTTGCCGGCGAGCAGCATGACGATGCGATCGATGCCGGGCGCGATGCCGCCGTGCGGCGGCGCGCCGAGCGACAGCGCGTGCAGCATGCCGCCGAATTTCTGCTCCAGCGTCTCCTCCGGATAGCCGGCGATGGCGAAGGCCTTTTTCATCACCTCGGGGCGGTGATTACGGATCGCGCCGGACGACAGTTCCACGCCGTTGCAGACGATGTCGTACTGGATCGCCTTGAGCGAGAGGATTTTGTCGTGGTCGCCGGCGTCGAGCGCGAGAAATTCGTCGACGCTCAGGTTCGGCATCGAAAACGGATTGTGCGAGAAGTCGATTTTCTTTTCTTCCTCGTTCCACTCGTACATCGGGAAATCGACGATCCAGCAGAACTCAAAGCGGTCCTTGGCGATCAGGCCAAGCTCCTCGCCGATCTTCGTGCGCGCTGGGCCGGCGAACTTGACGAAATTCTTCGGCTTGCCGGCGACGAAGAAGCAGGCGTCGCCGACGCCAAGTTTGAGTTGATCGGCGATCCGCTTGGTGCGCTCGGGGCCGATGTTCTTGGCGAGCGGACCGGCGCCGCCCTCTTCGCCCTCGCGCCAGAAAATGTAGCCAAGCCCGGGCTGGCCCTCGCCTTGCGCCCACGAGTTCATGCGGTCGCAGAAGGCGCGGTTGCCGCCCTTGGGCGCGGGGATCGCCCACACCGCGTTGCCCGGTGTCTCAAGAATCTTGGCGAAAATCTTGAAGCCCGAGCCGCGGAAGGCTTCGCTCACATCCTGCATGACGATCGGGTTGCGCAGGTCCGGCTTATCGGTGCCGTATTTCGACAATGCCGCGGCGTAAGGGATGAGCGGAAACTTCGGCGTCACCGCCTTCCCGCCAGCAAATTCCTCGAATACGCCGCGGATCACCGGCTCGACGGCGTCGAACACATCCTGTTGCGTGACGAAGCTCATTTCTAAGTCAAGCTGGTAAAATTCGCCTGGCGACCGATCAGCGCGCGCGTCCTCGTCGCGGAAGCAGGGCGCGATCTGAAAATAGCGGTCGAAGCCCGCCACCATGATGAGCTGCTTGAACTGCTGCGGCGCCTGCGGCAGCGCGTAGAATTTTCCGGGATGAATGCGCGAGGGCACGAGATAGTCGCGCGCGCCTTCCGGCGACGAGGCGGTGAGGATCGGCGTCTGGAATTCGAAGAAACCGCCCGCCTTCATGCGCCGCCGCAGCGAGTCGATCACCGCGCCGCGCAGCATGATGTTGTTGTGCAGGTGTTCGCGACGCAGATCGAGGAAGCGGTATTTGAGCCGGATTTCTTCCGGATAGTCCTGCTCGTCGGCAACCGGCATCGGCAGCGCCGCCGCCGGGCCGAGCACCTCGATCTCGTCGATATAGATCTCGATCGCGCCGGTCGGCAGGTCGGCGTTGACCGTCCCTTCCGGACGGTGACGCACCTTGCCGTCGATGCGCACCACCCATTCCGAGCGCAGCGTTTCGGCAAGCTTGAACGCCTTGCTGTCGGGATCGGCGACGACTTGCGTGAGCCCGTAATGGTCGCGCAGGTCGATGAACAGCACGCCGCCATGGTCGCGGATGCGGTGACACCAGCCGGACAGGCGAACCGTCTTGCCGATATCGGATTCGCGCAAAGCGCCGCAGGTGTGGGAGCGATAGCGATGCATCGGGCTGTTCCGGCAAGCGATTCAGGAAAGTTTGAAAGGCGCCGGAAAGACGCATGGAGGGTAGGCTTTGTCAAGACAAGCTGGCCCGGCGGCGCCCGCCGCTATTTGCACAGTCGCGCCCGGTCGCGTATCCGATGGCGCCATGGCCTCACGTTCGAAAAATAAACGCAAAGCCGCCGCCGCCGACATGTCCACCGGCGAGGCCACGGCCGCCGCGCTGATCGCGCATGGGCTCGATACCGTCTATGCGCTGCCGGGCGTGCATAACGACCACCTGTTCGACGCCTTCCAGCGCGTCGGCGATGCGTTGCGCGTCATCCATGCCCGGCACGAACAGGGCACCGCCTATATGGCGCTGGGCGCGGCACTGTCGACCGGCAGACCGCAGACCTATGCCGTGGTGCCCGGTCCCGGCCTGCTCAATTCCGGCGCCGCGCTGCTCACGGCCTATGGGATGAATGCGCCGGTGCTGGCGCTGATCGGGCAGATTCCGGCGGCGGCGATCGGCAAGGGCCTTGGCCATCTGCACGAGATTACCGACCAGGCCGGCATCATCGCCCGGCTGGTCGATCATTGCGCCCGTATCGATGCCCCGGCGGAAGCGCCGGCCAAGGTCGCCAAGGCGTTCGCCGCCATGCGGCAAAGCCGGCCCGGACCGGCCGCGCTCGAATGCGCCATCGATGTCTGGGGCAAACGCGGGCCGGTCGTGCCGGTGCCGCCGCTACCGGTGCGCACGCCGCGCATCGACGCGGACGCCGTGCGCAAGGCGGCGAAACTCCTTGGAAACGCCAAGCGCGTGCTGATCCTCGCCGGCGGCGGCGCGCTGGGCGCCGCGCCCGAGGTTCGGCTCATCTCGGACATGCTGCAGGCGCCGGTGATGAGCTACCGGCGCGGCGGCGGCGTCATCGATGGCCGCAGCCCGTTCAGCGTCAACCTGCCGCTTGGCCGCGAATTGTGGGGCGAAGCCGATGTGGTGTTCGGTATCGGCACGCACATGCTTTATTCCTTCCTGCACTGGGGCGTCGACCGCGAACTCAAGGTCGTGCGCATCGATGCCGACCGTGAAGAGCCCGCGCGCGTGCGCAAGCCGAATGTCGCGCTGATCGGCGATGCCGCGCCAATCCTGCGGCGGCTGATCGACGAACTGGCAAAACATAATTCGCGCCGCGCGCCGCGCCGCGACGAGATGCAGGAGCGCCAGGCCAAAATGCGCGCGCGGCTTGCCAAGCTCGCGCCGCAGCTTGCCTTCCTCGACGCCATCCGCGCCGAACTGCCGGAGGATGGCGTCTATGTGGACGAGGTCACGCAAGTGGGCTTTGCCGCCCGGCTTGCGTTTCCGGTCTACAAGCCGCGCACGTTTCTCTCGCCCGGCTATCAGGACAATCTCGGCTGGGGCTACGCCACCGCGCTCGGCGCGCAGCACGCGCGGCCCGACGTGCCGGTGGTTTCGATCAACGGCGACGGCGGCTTCCTCTACACCGGCAACGAACTCGCCACCGCCATGCGCCACCGCATTCCGCTGGTGGCCGTGGTGTTCGTCGATGGCGCGTTCGGCAATGTGCGCCGCATCCAGCAGGAGCTGTTCGGCAACCGGCTGATCGCGTCGGACCTCGCCAATCCCGATTTTGTCAAATACGCGGAAAGTTTCGGCGCCGCCGGCCGCCGCGCGCGCGGGCCGGACGAATTGCGCGTGGCTTTGCGCGAGGCCTTCGCTGCGCGCGAACCGGCATTGATCGAGGTGCCGGTGGGGCCGATGCCCTCCCCTTGGGAATTCATCCACATGCCGCCCATCCGGGGAGTTTAATTTGGCGCTCGGTCGTGCGCGAAGCGGGTTGCCATGAGTGCCCCGGTTCAGGTTAGCTTGTCCGCGAGCATGGAACTGATCACCACCACCAAGGAGCTGGCCGAGGTCTGCGCGCGCATGGCGCGGCACCCCTTCGTCACCGTCGACACCGAGTTCCTGCGCGAGACCACCTATTACCCGCTGCTGTGCGTGGCGCAGCTGGCCTCGCCCGACGAAGCGGTGGTGGTGGATGCATTGGCCGCCGGCATCGATCTGTCGCCGCTGTTCGCGCTGATGACCGACGAGAAAGTGGTCAAGGTGTTTCACGCCGCGCGCCAGGACATCGAAATCGTCTGGAACATGGCGAAGAAAATTCCGCATCCGATCTTCGACACGCAAGTGGCGGCCATGGTGCTCGGCCATGGCGACTCGATCTCCTACGACCAATTGGTCCAGCGCATCACCGGCGACCAGCTCGACAAATCGCACCGCTTCACCGACTGGACGCGGCGGCCGCTATCCGACGCCCAGGTCACCTACGCGCTTTCCGATGTCACCCATCTGCGTGCCGTCTACCTCAAGCTCGCCGCCGATCTCGCCAAGCGCGAGCGCACCAGTTGGGTCGAAGCGGAAATGAACGTGCTCACGTCGCCGGAAACCTATCGCATGGACCCGGACAAGGCCTGGGAGCGGCTCAAGAGCCGCGTGCGCAAGCCGCGCGAGCTCGCCGTGCTGATCGAGATCGCCGCATGGCGCGAACGCGAGGCGCAGACCCGCGACGTGCCGCGCTCGCGCGTGCTCAAGGACGACGTGGTCGGCGACATCGCGGTGCAGGCGCCGATCACGGTCGAGCGCCTGGGCGGCTTGCGCTCATTGCCCAAGGGTTTCGAGCGCTCGCGCTGGGGCGAGGCGATCGTGGAGGCGGTCAAGCGCGGCCTCGATCGCGACCCCAAGACCTTGCCGCGACTCGACCGCTTCCGTCCGGCGCCGAATGGCGCCGCCACCGTCGAATTGCTCAAGGTCCTGTTGCGCATGACCGCCGAGCGGCACGGCGTTGCCGCCAAGGTGATTGCCACCGTCGACGAGCTCGAACGCATCGCCGCCGACGACGACGCCGACGTGCCGGCGCTCAAGGGCTGGCGGCGCGAACTGTTCGGCGAAAAGGCGCTGGCCCTGAAGCATGGCAAGCTGGCGCTGGCCGTCGACAAGGGCCATGTGGTGACGGTCGAAAAAACCTAAGCAGCGCGGAAAAGCAGGGCCCGCCCGGGGTTTCAACCCATCCTGAAACCACCTATCATCGAGGGGTTCGGCGGCTGGCCGGATTGCGCTCAAGCGGGGGGCAAGCCTCGAACTTCGGTAATGCGTGAGCCAAACGGGGGACACGATGCGATCAAAGCTAGCATTTCTTGCACTCGCCGCCGCGCTGTTGTTGGCGCGCACGGAACCGTCGAAGGCCGATACCATCGGCTACGCGGAGGCGCTCGGTCATCTGGCGGCGAGTTGCGGCAAAGACATCGGCAGATTCTGCAGCAAGGCGAATCTCGGCGGCGGCCAAGTTGCCGAGTGCCTGGAGCGTCATTACAACCAAGTCTCGCCAAACTGTAAGGCAACTGCCGGTGAGGTGGCCTCGCTGTTGAAAACGAGGGCCGCCGCGCGCGCCTCCGTCGCCAGCGTTTGCGAATTGGACCGGCTCAAATTTTGCGGCAGCATTCAGCCGGGCGATGCCCGCATCCTGGGCTGCATGTACAAGTCCAGGGAGCATTTGAGCACCGCCTGCCACAGCGCGCTGATCAATGCCGGCTACGAGGCCAGGCTCGACCCGGGTCCGCTCGGCGCCCAGGTCCATTTGGGTTCGCGCGATATCGTCACCAGTCTTACCGCAGTGGCGGATACGCCGGTCGGCCTGGACGTTGCGCGGATGCGCCAGATCGCGGCTGAGGCCGTTCATGACCCCGCGCGCAACGATCCGTTCCATCGGCCGCCGCTGTTCGCCCAGCTTAACAGCCTCGCGCAAATCACCCTCGCCGTTGAGTTCAACTTCGGCTCGGCGCGCATCCGTCCGCGTTCATACCGCTCGATCGGCTTGATGGCGGATGCGCTTTATCATCCCGCGCTGTACGGCTATTGCTTCCTGATCGTCGGGAATACCGACGCGGTCGGCGGCCGTGTCTACAACCTCAAGCTGAGCGATCGGCGCGCCGAAGCCATTCGGCAGGCGTTGATCAATCCGTTCGGGATCGGCCCGCTGCGGGTCGACACGCTGGGGCTTGGCGAGGAGCAACTGCTCAACACGGCAAACCCAAAGGCGGCGGAGAACCGGCGCGTACAGCTGATCGATGTCGGCCAGTTGCCCGGCAACCGGCAATGCCCTCCGATTGGGGACGTAGATATCAGATAGGACGCCCCCTGCCCGAAACGGGGCAAGCGCCCGGCTGGCTTTGCGGCCTCGCGCTCTAGTGCTCGATCGCCGGCTCGCGTCCGACCAGGCGCGCGAGCTGGCGCAGGCGGTTGAACAGCCGGTCGCTGCCGAGCGGCGCATACCGGCCGGGCAGACTGAGCACCAGCTTGCCGCGCGTCACCTTCATCGGCGTCCTCGGCAGCACGCCACCCTGGCCCGCAGTAATGATATAGGCGACGCGCATCGAAGCGCCGAGCACGCGCGCACGATCGAGCATGCGGGTGGTGGCAAGTTCGCGTAAGCGCGGCGACAAATCCTCTTCGCTCAGACCGGCGTGACGGACATAGACGGACAGCGCGAGGTAGGCGCGGCTCGGATGATCGATAGCGACGAAAGCGCCGTGCGCGATGATGTTCATCGACTGCTCGCCGCGATAATCCGGGTGCGCGCGCCAACCGATGTCGGAGAGTAGGCAGGCGGCGTGGCGCAGCCTCCGCTCGTCGGCGGTTTCGTCGAGGCCCGAGGACGCCATGAAACGGTCGGTCCACGCGATCAGCTCCTCGCCGTGATGCGGCGAGCGCGAGCGCAGCACGTTGAGATCGGCGGCCGCGGAAATCAGCGGATCGCGCGTGCGTTCCTCCGGCTTGAGCAGCGAATAGAGCAAGCCTTCGCGCACGCCGAGCACCGAAATGATCACCTGCTTGGGCCGGATGGCGTTTACCAGATTTTCCATCACCAGCGCGGCGTAAGCCAGCAGCGGCCGGCGGGCGGCGTTGACGACTTCGATCTTGGACAGGGTCTCGGTGTCAACCCGGTGCACCAGGCGCGAGAACTCGAGCGCCTCGCGCGCCGAGATGCGATAGTTATGCATCACGTGGAACGGATACCCGGTCTGCCACATGTGCAGCCGCGCCAGCGCGCGCCAGGTGCCGCCGACGGCGTACAACGTGCGGTCCTCACCGCCGTGCAGCATATCGAGGTTCTCGAACGCCTCCTCGACGAATTTTTCCGCCTTCTTCAGCGAGCGGCCGGTGATGTCCTGCAACGCCAGGCCGCCGAGCGGCAGCGTCACACCGCCGCGCACGCGCGCGCCGTGCACGTCGACCAGCTCAAGTGAGCCGCCGCCCAGGTCGCCGACGATGCCGTCCGGCCTGTTGATGCCGGAAACGACGCCGAGCGCGGTGAGATGGGCCTCGCGCTTGCCCGACAGCATCGTCACCGGGCTGCGGCAGACGCGGCCCGCTTCCTCGACGAAGGCGCGGCCGTTGCTGGCGTCGCGGCAGGCGGCGGTGGCGATCGCCCAGATCCTGCGCACGCGCATGGTGTCGCACAGCGCGCGGAAGCGCTTGAGCGCGTCGAGCGCGGTGTCGATGGCGTCCGGCGCCAAGAGCCCGGTCGTCTGCACCTGACGGCCGAGGCCGGCCAGCACTTTCTCGTTGAAGATCGGCGTCGGCGAACGCGTCAGCCCCTCGTAGATGACGAGGCGGATCGAGTTCGAGCCGATATCGATGACGGCGATCGGCGGCCCGTGGTCGAGCCGGCCCTGGGCCGATTTAGCGGCGGTGTGCTTGACGATATGGGACCGCTTACGCGCCTTCTGCGAGGCGGCGTATAAGGCTGCGCGGCGACGATTCCTTGAGCGATTTCCCACGACCCGACAGGCTCGGATTGGTCATAAAATACTTGTGGGCGTTGAAGGGTTCCTCGCCCGGCGCGGCCTTTATGCGCGTGGAACTGCCGTCCGGCAAGAGCGTCCAACTTTGCTCGTTATCCTTGAAGTTTGCCACCATGATCTGGCCGAGGACCTGCTCGTGCACGGTCGGATTGAGAATGGGGCACAGCGCCTCGACCCGGCGGTCGAGATTGCGCGGCATCATGTCGGCTGACGAAATATAGACCGACGCCTTGGCATGCGGCAGGCGGTTGCCGTTGCCGAAGCAGTAGATGCGGCCGTGTTCCAGGAAGCGGCCGACGATGGACTTGACGCGGATGTTCTCGGACAGGCCGGGCACGCCGGGCCGCAGGCAGCAGATGCCGCGCACCACCAAATCGACGTCGACGCCGGCGCTCGAGGCATCATAGAGCGCATCGATGATGCCCGGATCGACCAGCGCATTCATCTTCATCCAGATCGCCGCCGGCTTGCCGGCCTTGGCGTTGGCGATCTCCTGCCCAATGTGGTCGAGAATGCGCTTGCGCAGGTTGATCGGCGAGATCGCCATCTTTTCCAGTTCGGCCGGCTCGGCGTAGCCGGTGATGTAATTGAAGATGCGCGCGACGTCGCGCCCGATCACCGCGTCGGCGGTGAAGAACGACAGGTCGGTATAGATGCGCGCGGTCACCGGGTGGTAATTGCCGGTGCCGGCATGGATGTAGGTCGCGAGTGACCCGCCCTCGCGCCGCACCACCAGCGACAGCTTGGCGTGCGTCTTCAATTCGATGAAACCGTACACCACCTGCACGCCGGCACGCTCGAGATCGCGCGCCCAACGGATATTGGCTTCCTCGTCGAAGCGCGCCTTGAGTTCGACCAGCGCGGTAACCGACTTGCCCGCTTCGGCGGCTTCAACCAGCGTCTTCACGATCGGGGATTCGGCCGACGTGCGGTAGAGCGTCTGCTTGATGGCGACCACATCGGGATCGCGCGCGGCCTGCTGGAGGAACTGCACCACCACGTCGAAGGACTCGTAGGGATGGTGGACGATCAGGTCCTTCTGCCTTATGGCGGCAAAGCAGTCGCCGCCGTGATCGCGGATGCGCTCCGGATAGCGCGGATTGTAGGGCACGAATTCGAGGTCGGGGCGGTCGAGCCGCGTGAGCTGGGTGAGGTCGTTGAGTGCCAGCACGCCGTCGACCAGGAATACTTCGTCGTCGGCGACGGCGAGCGCATGCTGGACGAAGCTGCGCAATTCCGCTGGCATGGTGGCGTTGAGCTCCAACCTGATCACCGAACCGCGCCGCCGCTGCTTGAGCGCGGTCTCGTAGAGCCGCACCAGATCTTCGGCCTCTTCTTCGATTTCAACTTCCGAATCGCGGATGGCGCGGAAGGCGCCATTGCCCTTGACCGTGTAGCCGGGAAACAGCCGGCCGATGAACAGCGCGGTCGTCTCCTCGAGCGTTATCAGCCGGATGCCCTCATCGGCGCCGCTCGGCAGCCGAATGAAGCGCTCGATCTTCTGCGGCATGCGGATCAACGCGTTCATCGGCTTGCCGTCTTTCACGCGCGCGAGCTGCAGCGCGATCGAAAAGGCGAGATTTGGAATGAACGGGAACGGATGCGCCGGATCGATGGCGAGCGGCGTCAGCAACGGAAACACGTGGGTGAGGAAGCGTTCCTCCAGCCAGGCGCGCTCGGCTTTCTTGAGATCGGACCCCTCCAGCAGAACCACGCCCGCGCCCGCCAGCGCCGGCCGCAAATCCAGCCAGCGCTTCTGCTGATCGCTGGCGAGCTGCGACACCGCCTCGCCGATGCGGGTGAGCTGCTCGTTCGGCGTCAACCCGTCGGGGCTGCGCGTGGTGATGCCCTGGCGCACCTGGCCCTTGAGTCCGGCCACCCGCACCATGAAGAATTCGTCGAGGTTGTTGGCCGAGATCGACAGGAAGCGCACCCGTTCGAGCAGCGGATGGCTCTCGTTGGCGGCCTCTTCCAGCACCCGGCGGTTGAAGTGCAGCCAGGACAATTCGCGGTTGATGAAGCGCTGCGGCTGCGCCCTTAGGCTTGCCTCAGGCGCTGAAGCAGGAGCTAATGGACGTTCGTCGCGCTCGACGACTGATGCTATTTCATCAATCGAAACAAGTGCTTGTGCGCGATCTGCCATCGTAATGGGTGCCTGAAAGGGCCATTCCCTATCCGAAAATAGTGTCCGGCGGATGACAGTTCGCACCCGAACTGCCCGTTTGGTCAAGAGATCGTCACCGGCGTCGTTAAGCCGGAATTCCTGGCCGGCGCGTGATCCGACTTATCGGGGTCGCGCGCTATTCCCGAAAAATCTCAGCGGCCAGCGCCCGCGTCACCGGACGGTGCTGGCGCATCGCCTCCTCGTCGAGCCGCACAACCGCGGCGCGGGCCCCGGCGCAGGACCGCTCGATACGGTTGGCAAGGTAGTTCACCAGCGCCTCGTCGAATGCGAGTTGGCGGTCGGCGGCGAGCTTGACGATTAGCGAGCGCAGCAACGCGTCGTCGGGGGCGGCAAGCGCCACGCTCGGCACGGCGCGCAGGCGCGAAGCGAGGTCGCGGATCGCCACCGGAAAAGTGGTCAGCGGCGAACGCGAGGTGATGAGCACATGGGCCCCCTCCTCGCGCGCGAGATTGATCAGATGAAACAGCGCGCGCTCGTCGAGCCCGGCGAACGCCAGGTCCTCAAGCACCAGCGCGCCGGTGGCCAAGGCCGCCGGCAGATCGCCATGGTCGAGCAGTTTCGCTGCCAACACGCGGGCGCCCGTCGCCTCCGCCCAGACCGCGGCGAGATGGCTTTTGCCTGAGCCTTCCGGCCCGATCAGCGCCACGATGCGGTCCGGCCAATCCGGCCATTGGTCGATCAGCGCGAGTGCGGCAGCGTTCGACGGCCCGGGCAGAAAATCCTCGCGCGCGAAGCTTGCCGCGTGATCAAGCGCAAGCACGAGCTGACGCGGACCGACGGCTGTGCCGCTCATCCGGGCGGCTCTCCGGTATAAAGCGAGCTTTCGCGGTAACGCACCAGCGCGAACCGAGCGAGCACACCGATGGTGGCGGCGAGGGGCACCGCCACCATCAAGCCGACAAAGCCGAACAGATAACCGAAGGCGAGCAACGCGAAGATGATCCAGATCGGGTGCAGTCCGACGCTTTGACCGACCAGTTTCGGCGCCAGCACATTGCCTTCGACGAACTGGCCAACAAGGAATATGCCGAGCACCAGGAAGATCGAACCCCAATGCGGCCAGAATTGCGCCACCGCCACCGCCAGCGCCAAGGTCAGGCCGGTCATCGAGCCGACATAGGGAATAAACGTGATGAGGCCGGAAATCAGCCCGATAAGCAGGCCGAAATTAAGGCCGCTCAACGTGAGCGCCACGGCATAATACGAGCCGAGGATCAGGCAGACCGCCGTCTGCCCGCGCAAGAAGCCGGCAATGGCCGCGTCGATCTCGCGCGCTAGCTGGCGCACGGTCTCGCGTTGCTGCAGTGGAACCCAGCTGTCGACGTTGCGGATCATGCGGTGCCAGTCGAAGATCAGGTAGAACGCGACGACCGGCGTCACCACCACCAGCGAAAACAGCGACACCAAAGCCCGCCCGCCGGACCAAAGCGAATTAGCGAAAGTGGTGAGCCAGCCCACCCCTTGCGACACTAGATCTCCGAGCGACTTGTCGGCACTGAAGCTCGCGCCGAGCAGTTTCTGCACCCACGGACGGCTCGGATCGCTGAGCAGCGATTGTAGCCGCGTCACATAGCCGGGGATATTGTCGACGAAGGACGACAACTGGCCGACCACGATCGGCGCCACCAGCAGGATCAACAGCACGATCGCCATCACCACCACGGAGATGATCAACAGCGCGGCGGCCAGCCTGCTGATGCCGATGCTTTCGATGCGGTCGGTGACCGGCGTGAGCAGATAGGCGATGGCCGCGCCGGCGACGAACGGCAACAGGACGCCGCTCAACAGCCACAGCAGCAGGACGACGACGGCGAGCGCCGCCAGCCAGAATACAATTTGCCGCTCAAACGTCATGCCGTCGCCCTCGGGCGCTTCGCGAGGCGCCCGCCGCCGTGCGTGCGGGTTCACGGACCGGCTACCGTCGTGCTCATGTGGCGCACCCACTCGGCGAGATAGGCGGCTACCGACAACAAGGTCAAGACCGCCACCAGGCCCATGAGGACAAGGGTGAGGGTCTCCGCCGGGATGGCAAAGCCGAGCGAGCCGAGCACCGCGCAGGCGAATACGATCTGCGCGACGGTGTTGAGCTTGGAGACCAGCAGCGGTTTGATCTTGAGCGGTTTGCCCACCAGCCAGGACAGGATGATGCCGCCCACGATCAGGATGTCGCGCGACACCACCAGGATCACCAGCCAACGCGGGATCAGATTGTTAATGCCGAGAGCGAGGTAGATCGAAACGATCAACGCCTTGTCGGCGAGCGGATCGAGATAGGCGCCGAGTTCGGTGGTCATGTGAAATCGCTTGGCGAGAAACCCGTCGACGCCGTCGCTTATGCCGGCGGCCACGAACAGCAAGAACGCGATCCACATGGCGCCGGGCGTAGCGATCGCCCAGACCACGATCGGCACCAGCAGAATGCGCCCCAGCGTTATGAGGTTTGGAATACTCAAGACAGTCCCGGCTTGTAGACGCGACCCGGCTTGTCGGGCCGGAATCCCTGCAATCGCGGCAGAGTATAACGGCGCTGCGACCATTGCGCGACTTGCGTTTTCCACGTAGGACCCCGGCGCTAGAGCGTGACCCGGCAAGAAGGGCCATCATGGCAGAAAAGGAGCGCGGCCTCACTTACGCGCAAGCGGGCGTCGATATCGACGCCGGCAACCGGATGGTGGAGCTGATCAAGCCGCTGGTGCGCGCAACCGCGCGCGCCGGAGCGGACGCGGAAATCGGCGGCTTCGGCGGCCTGTTCGACCTTAAGCGGGCCGGTTACAGCGATCCGGTGCTGGTCGCAGCCACCGACGGCGTCGGCACCAAGGTCAAAATCGCCATCGAAACGGGCCGCCACGATACCATCGGCATCGACCTGGTCGCCATGAGCGTGAACGACCTGGTGGTGCAAGGCGCCGAGCCTTTGTTTTTCCTCGACTACTATGCCTGCGGCAAACTGGCGCCGGAAATCGGCGCCGCCGTGGTCGCGGGCATTTCCGTCGGCTGCAAGCAAGCCGGCTGCGCGCTGATCGGCGGGGAGACCGCCGAAATGCCCGGGCTCTACCAAGGTGACGACTACGATCTTGCCGGCTTCGCCGTCGGCGCCGCCGAGCGCGGCGCGCTGCTGCCGCGTGGCGACATTGCCGAGGGCGACGCGATCATCGGGCTCGCGTCCTCCGGCGTGCATTCGAACGGCTATTCGCTGGTGCGCAAAGTGGTCGCCAAGTCCGGGCTCAACTGGTCGGCGCCCGCGCCGTTCACGACCGATCGGCCGCTGGGCGAAGCCATTCTTACGCCGACACGCATTTATGTGAAGTCATGCCTCTCCGCCATCCGCGCGACCAAAGCGGTGAAGGGCCTCGCGCACATCACCGGCGGCGGTTTTCCCGACAACATTCCGCGCGTGCTGCCGCAGGGCCTCGGCGCGCGCATCGATCTCGGCAAGGTGCCCGTGCTGCCGGTATTCAAGTGGCTGGCGGACGAAGGCGGCATCGCGCAGAACGAAATGCTGCGCACCTTCAATTGCGGCATCGGCATGATCGTCATCGCCGCGCCCAAGGACGCCGCCGCCGTTGCGCGAGCGTTCACGCAAGCGGGCGAAACCGCCGTGACGATCGGCAGCGTCGTGCGCGCCGGCGAGCCGCGCGTCGTCTACGATGGCGCCCTCGATCTCAACTGGTGAAATATGAGCCGCAAACGCGTCGCTGTTTTAATCTCCGGCCGCGGCTCCAACATGGCGGCGCTGATCGAGGCGGCGAAGGATAAGGACTATCCGGCCGAGATCGCGCTGGTGGTGTCGAACAAAGCCGATGCCGGTGGCTTGGCCGTTGCGCGTGCCGCCGGTATCCGCACCGAAGTGATCGATGACACAATTTTTGGCAAGGATCGCGCCGCATTCGACGCCGCCCTGCAGGACGTTCTCGTCACGCACCGCATCGAGATCGTCTGCCTCGCCGGCTTCATGCGGCTCTTGACCAGCGACTTCGTGCGCCGGTGGGACGGCCGCATACTTAATATCCACCCGGCGCTGCTGCCCGCCTTCAAGGGTCTCGACACGCACCGGCGCGCGCTCGAGGCGGGGGTGAAGC
>JBOHII010000525.1:0-3559 GCA_050725955.1 Pseudolabrys sp.
GAGAAACTCTCGCCGGTTGCCGGCCGGCCGGTGCTGTTCATGCTTGGTTTGCTCGAGGTCGGGGCGATCGCGCTGGTGGTTGCCGTCCTGTTACTCGCGGTCAGCGGCCACTCATTCGCCTTCGAAACGTTTGGCGCAGCCGCCGGCCAAGTGGCGGCGCCGACGCTCGGCGCGATCGGCGTGCTCTTACTGATTGGCTTCGGCGCCAAACTCGGCCTGCTGCCGTTCTATGAGTGGTTCCCAGCAGCCTATGGCGCCGGCAGTGGCGCGACCGGCGCTTTGATGTCGGGCGTGGTGCTCAACGCCGCCTTCTACGGCCTGAGCCGCGGCCTGCTCGAATGGGCGCCGGGGCAAGATGCCGCGGTCGCCGCAGGCCTCGGCATAATCGTCGTCATCGTCGCGGTGCTCAGCGCCATCCTCACCGCGCTCTACGCCTTCCAACAGGAAGACTGGCGAACGCTATTGAGCTTCTCCTCCGCCCAGAACGCTTCGATCGCGGTCGCCATGCTTGGCGTTGCCTTGATCTTCCGCGGCCACGCCATGCCGGAACTGGCGAGCCTTGCCTGGACCGTGGCGCTTTTGCATCTCGCCGGACACGCACTCGCCAAGGGTGGCTTGTTACTCGCCGCCGACGGCGTTTATCGCGCGACCGCAAGCTACGGCATTGCGCAGACCGATCTGCTGCGCGGCAGCTCTTGGGCATTCGGCGTCGGCGCGCTGTTTGCGGCCATGAGCCTGGCGGCGATGCCGCCGCAAGCTGGTTTTGTCAGTGAATGGTATATGTTCGAAACCGTGTTCCAAGGTTTCCGCCTCGATACGTTGACCAGCCGCCTGGTCATGGCACTGGCCGGCGCCGGCCTGGCGCTAACGGTGGCGATCGCCTTTGCGACCTACGTCAAGGTTTTCGGCGTCGGCCTGCTCGGACGCGCGGCGCGAAAATTCCCGCCGGCGCAGCCGGCATGCGGATGGGCGGTCGGGCTGCTCGGATTGGGCGTGCTGGCGCTCGCAGTCGGCATGCCGGTTTGGCTCGACGCGCTGAGCGCGGCCGTGCGCGGCGAGTTTGGCACGCAAGCCACCCGCGCCATGCATGACGGGCTGCTGCTGGTGCCGCTGACGGCGAAATTCGCCTTCATTTCGCCGACGCTACTGGTTGTCGTGATGCCACTGCTCGCGCTCATACCGGTCTTGCTGGTGATCGCGAACCGAAGGTTTGCCGTCCGCCGCGTTCCGGTCTGGTACGGGGGGCTCGACCAAGACCCGGCGCGAGCCTCGACCACCGCATTGACCTTCTCCAATGCGTTGCGGACGTTCTACAGCTTCGTGTACCGCCCGACCGAGAAAACCCAGAGGGAGGCTAACGGCGTGCACTACTTCGTGCACCGGCTGGTATTTTCTCACGACGTCGCGCCCGTTTTTGGTCCCTATCTCTTTGCGCCCGTAACCCGCTTTGTTTTTGCCATCGCCAACAAGCTCAAAGCGCTGCAATCGGGGCACTTGAATTTCTACATTGCACTGATCGGCGCACTGCTCGTCATCGTTCTATCGCTCGCCCTCTTTTGACGAGGAGGCCATACAGCCCGGTAAATATCAGGCGATCGATATTGCTAAGAGTTGGCTTTTTCGGCGACCTTCGCTGCAAGATATTGCGCTGATGGCGAAGCGCCAGGTTCCTTGGCCCGGGCATCCGCCTATCCAGCACCTTGTTCGCTCCGAAGGCGCGCGTTGAGCCTTGAGCGATTTGCAACGATGGTCGCCGCCGCGATCGCGAGCCCGGCACAGGTCGAGCTGAAGAATGGGGTTATCATGCAAAGTCCGGCTACACCGGCCAGGGCTCGGCTCCACCATTCGGCACAGACCGGCTCGTACACCTCGATTGCCATAGCGAGAAGGATCAAGCCCATCGCAGCGGTGACGAAAGTGATTGCGGTTTGCCACAGCGGACCCTGCCATAAGAGTTCAGGGCCGTACACAAACGTAAACGGCACGACCAAGGCCGCCAGCGCGAACTTGACCGCGTGGGCGGCGATAGCGAGGGGATTGTCCTCCGCGATGGAGGCGGCGGCGTACGCCGCGACTGCGACCGGCGGCGTCAACGCGCTCATCACCGCGAAGTAGAGCAGAAACATGTGCCCAGGCAGCAGGTCGATGTGCAAGGGCACCAGCAACGGGCCGATCAGCACTGCCGCAAGTATGTAGGCTGACGGGGTCGGCATGCCCATGCCGAGCACAATGGTGAGCGCGGCCGCCACCAGCAAGGTTAGGAAGACTTGCGCGCCAGTGATCATATAGACCACGTGGGCGAACTTGCCCGAAAGCCCAGTCATGGTGATGCCGGCGATCACGAGACCTGCCGCCGCGCAGGCGCCGGCCACGGGCACCATGCGCATAGAAGTCTCCGCGAGCACGCGGTACACCTTGACAAGATTAATGCGGGTGTCGGCGCGGAGCGTCGCTACGACGATCACCGAAAGTGTGCCGAACACCGCGACCATGGTCGGCGTGTAGCCGGCGAGCAGCGCCCAAACAAGGACCGCCATAGGAATGATGAACAGGCCGCCCTTGCGCAGTGTCGTCATAAACTTTGGGACCTGGTCTGGGTTGAGGGCACCGAGGCCAACGCGATAGGCGCGAAAATGAACCTGCGAGAAGACGCCGACATAGTAGAGCAGCGCCGGCAACAGCGCGGCTTTGGCAATATCGACGTATTCGATGCCAGTGTATTCCGCCATAATGAATGCGGCCGAGCCCATTACCGGAGGCATCAAGCTGCCGCCGGTTGATGCCGCGACCTCGATCGCCGCCGCCACCGAAGGACGGTAACCAAGCCGGATCATCATCGGGATGGTGATGGCGCCGGTGGTCACCACGTCCGAGGTCGGGCTGCCCGAGATCATGCCGTACATGCCCGACGACACGACAGCGATCTTTGCCGGACCGCCCACCTGACGACCTGAGATCGCCGCAGCGAAGTCGTAGAAGAAATCAGAGCCCTTGGCGTAAAAGAGGAACGTCCCGAACATCACGAACATGAAGGCGTAAGTCGCCGCTACCCGCGCCGGCAATCCCATGATGCCATCGGTCGTGTAGACCATGATGTCGAGGAAGTGGTTGTAGTCGATGTATCCGTGGCTGAGTACGCCTTGGAGCAGGTGACCAAACAAATTGTAGGCTACGAAAGCGAGAACGATCACCGTGAGGCCCAGCCCCGTTGTGCGGCGCGTGAGTTCGATCGTGAGCACGCAGACAATTGTCCCGAACACCAGATGCCAAAGGTCGAGCGGGAAGAGGAGACTAATCCTCTGCACCTCACTTTCGGCGATCAAAACGAAGTAGACGCCAGACGTCACGCTCAGCAGTGACAGAACGAAGTCGTACCACGGCACCCGTTCGGTATTGGAGCTCGCGCTGGCGCCCACTGTGAGAAAAGCGAGTGCCATCATGCCCGCGAGGAACACGGCGGTGAGCACCCACGGGTCAATGATGATGTAGGTCGCCGCAACGATTACATAGATGGCGACCGCCACCGCGAACGGCGGAATCAGACGGCCGATCCAGCCAG
>JBOHII010000526.1:0-4567 GCA_050725955.1 Pseudolabrys sp.
GCAGAAGGCGTTGCGCTCGCTGGAGACCGGCCTCACCTGCCTCGACGAAATCACCATCGAGGGCTTCGATCTCGCCAAGGGCATCGACGACGCCGACAACAAGGCCGCCATCCGCGCCGCGCTGGGCACGCCGACGCCCGACCGCCTGCTCAACATCGCGCAGGCCATGCGGCTCGGCGCCAGCGACGAACTGATCCACAATGCCTGCCGCATCGATCCGTGGTTCCTCAACGAAATCCGCGTCCTGGTGGACACCGAAGCCGAGATCAAGGTGAAGGGCCTGCCCGCCACGGCGGGCGCGTTCCGCCGGCTGAAAGCAAAAGGATTTTCCGATACCCGCCTGGGAAAGCTTACCGACACCCCTGCCGAGGCGGTCATGCAAAAAAGGCGCGCACTCGGCGTGCGGCCGGTGTTCAAGCGCATCGACACCTGCGCCGCGGAATTTGCTTCGCCCACCGCCTACATGTACTCGACCTACCAGGCGCCGTTTGCCGACGAGGCCGTCGACGAAGCGGCGCCGTCGACCAGGAAGAAGGTCATCATCCTCGGCGGCGGCCCCAACCGCATCGGCCAGGGCATCGAGTTCGATTATTGCTGTTGTCATGCCGCCTTCGCGCTGAAGGAGGTCGGCTACGAGACCATCATGGTCAACTGCAATCCGGAAACGGTGTCGACCGACTACGACACCTCCGACCGGCTCTATTTCGAGCCGCTCACGCCGGAAGACGTGCTGGAGATCATCGACACCGAGCGGGCCAACGGCACACTGCACGGCGTCATCGTGCAGTTCGGCGGCCAGACGCCGCTCAAGCTGGCCGAGCATTTGGAAAAGGCAAAAGTGCCGATCCTCGGCACCTCGCCCGATATGATCGATCTCGCGGAAGACCGCGACCGCTTCAAGAAGCTGCTCGATAGACTGAAAGTGCGCCAGCCGCAGAACGGCATCGCCACGTCGCCGGGGGCGGCGCGCGCCATCGCCGAGGAGATCGGCTATCCGGTCGTCATCCGCCCGTCTTATGTGCTGGGCGGACGCGCGATGGAGATCGTGCGCGACGGCGCACAACTCGACCGCTATGTGGCCAAACTCGCGAGCGATCTCGACCGGCCGTCGGAACTCGCGGTGTCGAAGAAGAGCCCGCTGCTGATCGACCGCTATCTGTCGGACGCCACCGAAGTGGACGTCGATTGCCTCGCCGACGGCAAGGACACCTTCATCGCCGGCATCATGGAGCACATCGAGGAGGCCGGCATCCATTCCGGCGATTCAGCCTGCGCGCTGCCGCCGCATTCGCTTTCCGAAGCGACCATCGCCGAGCTTGGGCGGCAAACGCGGGCGCTCGCGCTCGCACTCAAGGTCGGCGGGCTGATGAACGTGCAATACGCCATCAAGGACGGCGACATCTACGTGCTGGAGGTCAATCCGCGCGCCTCGCGCACGGTACCGTTCGTGGCCAAGGTGATCGGTCTTCCCGTTGCCAAGATCGCCGCCCGCATCATGGCGGGTGAGAGCCTCGCCAGCTTCCGTCTGACGCCGGTGCGCTACAAGCACCATGCGGTCAAGGAGGCGGTGTTCCCGTTCGCGCGATTCCCCGGGGTCGATACCGTGCTGGGGCCGGAGATGAAGTCGACCGGCGAAGTGATGGGGATCGACGCTAGTTTCGAAATCGCCTTCGCCAAGAGCCAGATCGGCGGCGGCGCCAATCTGCCGCGCGCGGGCACGGTCTTCGTCTCGGTCAAGGACGCCGACAAGCCGCGCATCCTGGACGCGGTGCGGCTGTTGGCCTCGCTCGGCTTCAAATGCGTCGCCACCTCGGGAACCCAGCGCTACCTTGCGGAACAGGGGGTGGAAGCGACCCGCATCTTCAAGGTGCTGGAAGGCCGGCCCAATGTCGTGGATGTCATCAAAAACGGCGGTGTTCAGCTGGTTTTCAACACCGCCGAGGGGGCGGCAGCGGTGGCCGACAGCCGTTCTCTGCGCCATGCCGCCCTCTTGCATAAAGTGCCGTACTACACCACTCTTTCAGGTGCCGTCGCCGCGGCGCAAGGCATAAAAGCCTATCTCGGGGGCGACCTCGAAGTGCGCGCGCTGCAAAGCTACTTCAGCGATCGGGCCTGAGGGCGGTTCCCTGAAGGTGCGCCAGTTATGCGGCGGCGCGAGTTAGGCCGGGAATTCCAGGTCGTGGCGCGGATGAAACCGGCCGCGGTCAAGAATTTTTTGACCGGCCTTTGGTTCACATGACTCCGGTGCGGGGAAATCCGTGGCCGGAGTCGTATTGCGAGTCGATTGGACGGGCGTTTAACGGTGGAAGGGGCTTGGCGGCGCAATCGCATGCTCAAGTTGTTTCGCGCGCCCGCCAGGAGGAGAAGAAACGATGGACAAGATTCCAATGACGGCAGCCGGCTATGCGACGCTCGAAGCCGAGCTCAAGCATTGTCAGTCGGTCGAACGGCCGCGCATCATCCAGCAGATCACCGACGCGCGCACGCACGGCGACCTGTCGGAGAATGCCGAATATCACGCCGCCAAGGAGCAGCAGTCGCTCAACGAGGGCCGCATCGCCGAGCTTGAGGACAAGCTCGCGCGCGCCGATGTGATCGACGTATCGAAGCTGTCGGGCGACGCCATCACCTTCGGCGCCACGGTGACGCTGGTCGACGAAGATACCGACGAGAAGAAAGTGTGGCAGATCGTCGGCGAACCGGAGGCCGACGCCAAGAAGGGGCGCATCTCCATCACCTCGCCGCTGGCCAAGGCGCTGATCGGCAAGAGCAAGGGCACCTCCATCGAGGTCAACGCCCCGGGCGGCGCCAAGGCCTATGCGGTGAAGAAGGTGGAGTGGCGGTGAGTTGATGAATTTGCATAAAGCCATTGAAGGCTGCTTGTCTGTGGACTGAAAACAGCGCGCATGTTTTCTCTCTTGTCATGGCCGGGCTTGTCCCGGCCATCTCGCTTAGGGACGCAGGGCGATTAAACGATTTCATCATAGAGATCGCGCCACGACGGGTTCATCTGAGCAATCAAGCGCGTCTTCCAAGCGCGCGGCCAGTGTTTCATGTTCTTTTCGCGCTGGATCGCGGTGCGCGCGGAATCGAAGACCTCGAAATAAACGAGCTTGTCTATTTTGTATCGCGTCGTGTGGCCTTTGATAAGGCCGTGTTTATGTTCATAGACGCGGCGGACAAGATCGCTTGTCACGCCGATGTATAAGGCGCCACCCGCGCGACTCGCAAGTATGTATAGGTAGAATTGTTTCACGGCTGCGCCCCCTAAGCGGGATGGCCGGGACAAGCCCGGCCATGACGATGCCGATAGCTTCGCGCGCGCCCCGGAATGACGAGTCACTCTGCGGCTGCTTACCGACTCATATCTCCACCGGCATGTCGAGCAGCAAAAACGACAGCGCCTTGCCGTGGCCGTCGAGGCCGAGGCTGGCATTGACGCCGCCTTCGAGCACGTCGTCGAGCACAAAATTGAACGCGGCGAGCTTGGGCAAATGGTAGCGCATGACGCGCGTCGGCCGGCGCGTGGCAAAGGCTTGCGCCACGCGCTCGGCGGTCACTTGCGCGGCGACCAGCGCATAATCCGCCGGGTTGCGGCAGACCAGCGCGATGTTGAGCCGGTTGCCCTTGTCGCCGGAGCGCGCATTGGCAATCTCCTGCAAGCGCACCGTCGGCATTACGACGACTCCAGCATGGTCACGCGCGGCGTGGCATGGCACCGCTCGATCAGGCAGGAAGCGCTGAACAGGCGCGGGGTGACGTGCCGGCGCACGCCCGCGCCACCGGCGGGGCCGGCACAATAAAGCGCTTCCACCTCGTCGAGCAGCAGCTTCACCTGCGCGGCGTCTTCCGATTGCGCCGCAAAGCGCAGGCGGATGTCGTTGCCCGGCGCGGCGGAGAGATCGGGTGCCTTATCGCCCGCCCCCAGCACGCTTCGCGCGCCGATGGCGTCGACCCGCACGGCAAGCGCGGGCGCGCGCCGCCGCACGCGCTGGCAAATAACATCGGCGGCCAATTGCGCGCGTGCGGCGGCGTTCGGCCCGGCATAAGAAATCTCGGCTTCGCCGAGCAGGCCGCCGTCGACGCAGACGGTCGCCTTCAATCTCTCCGGCGCCGGCTTGCCGCGCGCGCCGATTATGCGCACGCGGTCCTTGCCGATTTCGGCTGCTTCCACCGCGGTCAGGTCGAGCACCACGTCGGGCGCCAGATAGGCGGCCGGATCGTGGATTTCATAGAGGATTTGCTCGGTGACGGTGAGCCGGTCGACGCGGCCGCCGGTTCCGGGCGGTTTGCCGATGACGATTGTGCCGTCGGCTTCGATCTCGCCGATTGGATAACCGACCTCGGCGAGGCCGGGCACATCCTTGTAGCCGGGATCGGCGAAATAGCCGCCGCTAACCTGGGCGCCGCATTCGAGCAGGTGGCCGGTCAGCGTCCCGGCGGCGAGACGGTCCCAATCGTCGGCGCGCCAGCGAAACACGTGCAGCAAAGGCCCGAGTGCCAGCGCCGGATCGGCGACGCGGCCGGTCACCACGATGTCGGCGCCGCGGTCGAGCGCCTCGGCGAT
>JBOHII010000527.1:0-7749 GCA_050725955.1 Pseudolabrys sp.
GCCGGCAAAATCGCATGCAGGCGCAGTTTAATCTGGGAATTGCAAGGCCGCTCTCTTGGTTTCGGCTGGCACCGCAGTTACCGCGCGCAGGGCGGGTCTTGGATCGAGTGGCATCACAACGGCTCGAGATAAGGTTCCCAGGCAGCGATCGAAACATTGGCGGTCGGGTCGCAGTTTTCTCCCCACAATTCGTGGCTGTCAAAACGCACGGTGTAGAGCCAGTGCGGATCATCGCCGCGGCCGATAGCGTTGCTATCAGGGAACACGTGGCAACCGTCCACGCGCAGGACGACACCGACACGCCCACGCACGTATCGCGGCAGTCTTGTATGCGTCTTTGGGTGCATGTTCTTGGCACGAACACGGTCGCCGGCCTTGAACCGTGCCGCGCCCGGCGGCGGCCGATCATAAGGCGATCCACGAGCGATTATGCGAGCGATGTCGGCAACCGAGGCCTTATGCACCGCCGGTTTAGCCGATCCGAGCGACCGGCCAGCAGCAATCTCCTCGGCAGTGGCAAGGCCGTAGTCGATCATCAGATTTTCGAGGCTGGCAACCCACAGGCCGTAATAGCTCAGCGCGAGATATTCGGGGGGAGGAATACTCTCGCGCGTCTGCCGAAAGGTGTCGAGAGTCCACACGCCACTCGCGCCCGCGGCATTATTGAGCGCGAAAATGCGCCGCTCCCAGTCGGCGTGAAACACTGCCTCGTTCGGCTCGACCTGCACCGGGCCGAAACCATGCATGCCGCCCATGTCCGCCGCGCCGTTCATCGCGCCACCTCGGCGATCTGCTTCGGCAATCCGGTGCCGATCATGCTTTCCCGGGTGACGAGGTCGGCCAGGCGCTCCTCGCTCCAGCCCTCGGTGGCCGCGGGTCGCATCGGCACGACCAGGTACCGGATCTCGGAGGTCGAATCCCAGACGCGGATTTCGACGTTTTTCGGAAGCTCCACGCCGAATTCACCCAACACGCCGCGCGGATCGGCGACGGCGCGTGAGCGGTAGGGCGCCGACTTGTACCAGACCGGAGGCAAGCCGAGCAGCGACCAGGGATAGCAGGAGCAAAGCGTGCAAACGACAAGATTGTGCACGACCGGTGTGTTTTCCAAGGCGACCAGATGTTCGCTCTTGTTGCCGCCGTAGCCGAGCGATTCGACCGCGGCGGCGCCATCTTCAAGGAGCCGCTTGCGATAGTGCGCATCTACCCAGGCCTTGGCGACAACGCGGGCGCCATTGCGTGGGCCGATCTTCTTCTCATAAGTTTCGATCAGAAGATCGAGCGCAGCCGGTTCGACATAACCTTTCTCGGTAAGGATTGTCTCTAGCGCGCGCACGCGAAGCTGCATCTCGGACAATTCCGAGCCGTGGTCATGATCATGGTCATCGTGGGTCATGGCGACAGTATAAACACGGACCCGCACATTGTGCCATTATAGCGGTTCGAAATCAGCATTCCCCTTGTGGAACCGATTTCACGCCAAGTGTTCAACCGACGGTCAAATTCTGATAGACTGGGGCAGAAATGCTTCAACCGAAGCTACGGTCGCACCACAAATGGAGGCGCCGATGAGCGAAAGCTTTGAATCAGCCTTGCAGGATCGCGTCGAGGTCATGCTCGACGCCTGCACGCGCTGCGGGCGGTGCGTCGAGGCTTGTCCGGTCACGACGCCTGGCGGCGTCACCGCCGAACCGAAAGCGGTGATCGATGGCGTCATCGACATTCTGCGGCTCGGCGAGGGCAGTGAATCCGCGCGCGCTTGGGCGAGCGCCTGCGTCATGAGTGGGGATTGCGTGCGCGCCTGCACTTATGGCGTTAACCCGCGCTTTCTTCTTGCCGTCGCGCGCGCCACCTTGGCCAAGGCGACGAACTCGCCGGCGGACTTGCGCAAGCGCGGGGTCAGTGCCTTTCGCACCACCAGCCGCGACGTCACGCATCTCGCTCGCTTGCAGCTCGACGATGCGCTGTTGGAACGGCTCGGGCAGAAAACTAACGGCCACACGAGCCTCGGCATTGGCGCGGAGCCGAGCGGCCGTGCGGACTTCGTGTTCTACACCGGCTGCAACGTGCTGAAGACGCCACATATCGCGCTGCTGGCGCTCGACATCATGGACGCACTGGGCGTCACCTATCAGGTGATGGGCGGGCCAACGCATTGTTGCGGCGTCATGCGGCTGCGCGCCGGAGATACCGAAACTTACGGCCGTGTTGCGGAGTCGACGATCGACAAGCTCGCTCAGGGCAAGAGCCGACAGGTCCTGTCCTGGTGTCCGTCCTGCCACGTCCAGATCACCGAAATCTCGCTGCCGGAAATCGAGAGGATGCGGGGCAAGCGCCCGTTCGAGATGACACCCTTCATGCTGTTTCTGCGCGACCGGCTCGACCGATTGCGCTCACTGTTCCGCCAGCGCGTCGAGATGCGGATTGCGCTGCACCGGCATCCCGGGCTCACCGGCGCGATGGAGGCGGCGACGAAAGTCCTCGAGGCCGTTCCGGGCATCGAGCTGGTCGACCTGCGGCAGCCGGCCGCCGGCCTCATGAGCAACTATCTCGCGTCGCTGCCCGACTACAAACGCACGCTGTACCGCAATGAGCTAGAGGCCGCGTCTGCGGCCGGCGTGGATGCCTTGGTTGCCGTCTATCATCCCGATCACCGCGAGTTGTGCGCGCACGAGAAGGAATATCCATTCCGCATCCTCAATGTGCTCGATATCGTCGGCGCCAGCATGGGTCTTCAGCGACACGACGAGTACAAGCGGCTCAAGCTGATGCAGGACGTCGATGCTATTGCTGCCGATTGCAGGGACCTTTCGGCGCATCACGGACTCGACGCCGCAACGACCCGCGAGGTGATCGCTGCGATGCTCGAGGACCAACCGGTGCCGCTCGGCCCGCCGAGCTGATGTATCCGTTTTGCCCTAAAACAACATGCGAAGCTGCTATCCATTTAGCCGTTGGGTTCGTTGTGTCGTCGATCCAGACCATGTCTCGCGACCTGACTATTCTTCCTTTGCCGCGATTGCTTCAACCTCGATTAGCAAGTTGGGTCGGGCGAGGGCCTGCACCACCAGTAGTGTAGTGGCAGGCCGCATGTCGCCTAGAAACCGATCTCGTATCTTGCCGTATGCCGGGACATCCTCAGAACGCGTGAGGAACGAGGTTACCTTAACCAAATTCTTGATGTCCAAGCCGGCATGCTTAAGGACTGCCACTACGTTAAGCCATGCCTGCTCCGCCTGGCCTTCTATGTCGGACGCTACGCTCTTATCGGGCCGCATTCCCACTTGTCCTGCAACATAGACCCACCGCGCTCGAGAAGAGACCTCAACGCCGTGACTGTAGGTGGCCGCAGGCGGTGCGATACCGGGCGGATTAAAAAGCTTCATGGGCATCTCCTTTCGTCGGCGTCAGCGGCCGCTCCGCGAAAACCTGGATCGAAGCCGAGTTCGCGCCGCGCTTTTTCAATCGACACCGCGCCATCGTCTTCCGCAACGTTGTAGATGCCGGGCCTTCCTTTGGTGAGTGCGAGCAGCGCCGCCTGCGCCGCAGCGTCCACAAAGAGCGCGGGCTTCGCGCGGGCTTCCTTTTCGAACCAGGTGCCCGGCCCATATAAAAATCCGTAACGCAGCACGATCCCTTCCGGCATCGAGAGCGTTGCCTGTTCGAGCGCGGTAACACCTTCAACCGTACGCTTGCGCGCACCGGTGGCGGCCAGATCGAGTGGATCGGATTCAAGGCGAGCGCCTTGTGCGGGCGCGTAAATGAAGGCGATGCTTTGCGCGATCAGCCGCTGCACGCCAGCCGCCTTGGCCGCAGTCACCAGATTACGGGTGCCGTCGATGCGCAGGCGCGCATTGCGTTCGAGGCCGGCCTCATAGCCGGGCGTACCCGGCGCGCTTGGCAAATCGGTGAGCTGGTGGATGACAACATGCGGCGCCGCGGCCGCAACCGCGTGCGAGAGCGCAGCCACGTCGAACACATCGACCACTCCCGGGTCGGCGCCGAGCGCGCGCACGGCGGCCACTTTCTCCGACGCTCGCGTCGTTCCTGCAATTGAATGACCGGCTTTGCGCAACAGCGGCACCAGCAGGCGGTCGATCACACCGCTCGCTCCAGCCAAAAATATTTTCACCAACAATCCCCAGATGGACTCTGGAACGGAGTGGACGATAACAGTCGCCGGCGTTCCCCGGAAGCCTAGCGGACACGGCCTTTCGGCTTGGCGGCCCTACCATCTTTTTGTCGGATGCTCCTTGCGCGCCGCCTGAAAAAATAATCAGTGGCAGGTCAACTGGCGCATAACTAGTAGCCGCTCGGCTACGTTCGTCTACACCAAGACGCCGGTAGCCGGCTCACCCGAAATCTGCAACGTTGCGCGTCCCAACTCAGGAAAATCATGTATAATTTGTAACAGCGGCGACCGACCATTTCCGAGATTTCCGCGTCGCGCCGTCGAGTCGAATATGACGAACTTTTGCTGGCTTCGGATGCGCCTACTAAAGCAGAACAACTCGGTTTTCGGCATACCCTCGGCTCGGAGGCTCATATGTCTTTAGATGCGGTTATGCTTTCGCGCCTCCAGTGGGCGTGGGTAATTGGCTGGCACATCCTGCTCCCCGCGTTTACGGTGGGACTTGCCTCCTACATTGCGGTGCTCGAAGGTTTTTATTTTTTCACGAGGCGCGAAATCTGGCTTCGTATATCCGGTTTCTGGACCAAAATTTTTGCGGTCTCATTCGCAATGGGCGTCGCGTCCGGCATCATAATGCCCTTTCAATTTGGTACCAATTGGAGTCGTTTCACCGACGCCACCGCCGATGTGCTATCGCCCATGATGGCGTATGAGGGACTGATGGCCTTTTTCCTGGAGGCCACTTTTCTCGGCGTGCTTCTCTTTGGACGACGATTGGTTCCGACTTGGGCGCATTTCTTTGCCGCCGTGATGGTCGCATTCGGAACGCTTCTCTCGTCATTTTGGATTCTGTCGACAAACTCTTGGATGCAGACCCCGCAGGGTTATAAGCTCGTTGACGGGCGGTTCGAGCCGATCGATTGGTTCGCGATTGTCTTCAATCCATCATTTCCCTATCGACTGATGCATAACGTCACTGCTTTCTACATCACAACGGCGTTCGTGGTGATGGGTGTGGGCGCCTGGCTGCTGCGCCGCGCGCGGGCGGTTGAAGATTCCCGCATGATGATCCGCATGGCGCTCGATCTTCTAGTCGTCCTCGTCCCTTTGCAGATTTTTCTCGGTGACCTGCACGGATTGAACACGTTAGAATATCAGCCGGCGAAGGTCGCCGCGATGGAAGGACTCTACGACACCGCTCAACCGGCACCGTTGACCCTGTTCGGAATTCCAGACGATGCTGCGGCGAAGATGCGATACGCGATCGAAATTCCGAACCTCGGCAGCTTGATCCTCACGCATTCATGGAATGGCGCGGTTCGGGGTCTTAAGGAATGGCCGAAGGACCAACGAGCGCCGGTCGGTCCACCGTTTTACGCTTTCCGAATCATGGTCGGCATCGGCTTCATTATGCTTTTCATGGCGCTGACCGGTCAGTTTCTGCGGCTGCGCGCGCGGCTTTGGGACTCGGTCTGGTTTCTGCGGCTCAGTCAATGGGTGGCTCCTTTAGGTTTCGTCGCCGTCATCGCCGGTTGGACGGTCACCGAAGTTGGGCGCCAACCCTGGACCGTGTACGGATTGCTGCGCACCGCGGATTCAGTGTCGCCGTCACTTAGCGGAATGGATGTGGCGCTGTCGCTCGCGTTCTACATGGTCGTCTATCTGATCATGTTCCCGACCGGCATCGCGTTCATGGCTGGGTTGGTGCGCCGCGGGCCGCAGCCGCCGGATCTGCCGCCCGAGAGGGGTGAGAGCGGTCGGCCGAGCTCACCGTTCGAGGTCGCAGCACGCATTGATTTGGATTCGTGATTGGGAGAACACGATGGCACTCGATCTTGTTCCGATTTGGACTGGCCTGCTCGCGCTGGCAGTCTTTTATTATGTGGTTTTCGACGGATTCGATCTCGGCGTGGGCATTCTTTACGGGTTTGTGCCAAACGAAGCCGACCGTGGTCTTGTCATGAATTCGATCGCGCCGATCTGGGACGGCAACGAGACCTGGCTCGTGTTCGGCGGACTAGGTTTGCTCGCGGCCTTTCCGCTTGCCTTCACGATCATCATTCCCGCCGTATATTTTCCGATCCTCATCATGCTGCTTGCGCTCGTCTTCCGCGGCGTTGCTTTTGAATTTAGGTTCAAGCATCCGGGGCTGAAGCGCTTCTGGGATCGCGCCTTTTGTTACGGCTCGGGTTTGGCGACGTTTGCACAAGGTGTCGTGCTCGGCGCCTTCATCCAGGGCTTCAAGGTGGAAGGGCGGCATTTCACCGGAACCTCCTTCGACTGGGTCACGCCGTTCGCGTTGCTCACAGGGCTCGCTCTGATGTTCGGCTACAGCCTCCTCGGAGCGGGATGGCTCGTGCTCAAAACCGAAGGCAAACTGCAGGATTGGGCGCGGCGGGCCGGGCGCGTGTGTCTGGTCGGGGTGCTGATCGCGATCCTCGCTGTGAGCATCTGGACTCCAATCGCGAATGCCGACATCGCGCGGCACTGGTTCAGCTGGCCGAACATCGGCTTTCTCGCGCCCGTACCGATCATCACCGCCCTGATCGCTGCCGGGGAATGGTATGCGCTAACGCACCGTCAGGAATTGACGCCGTTCCTTGGCGCCGTGGGGCTGTTCCTGATGTCGTTCATCGGGATCGCCATCAGCCTATGGCCGACAATAGTCCCGTTTCATTATACGCTGTGGCAGGCTGCCTCATCGCAGAGCACGCAGGCCTTCCTGCTCATCGGCACACTGTTCTTGTTGCCGATCATCTTGATGTATACGGCATGGTCCTACTGGGTGTTTCGTGGCAAGGTGCGCGGCGACGTCGGGTATCATTGATTGTCAATGTGCCCTGACGATCCGACCGATATTACTGAAACAAACGTTGCAGTATGCACCGTCTACGGGGTAGCTCGCCGGATTGACGCTTCACGATAGCTGGCGTTCCACCCGCACTATATTGTTGACGCACCAATATGCGTCGAGATGTGCTAGGCTCGCCGAACGGTTGGGCCAATAGACGAGGCGGTCTATGCGAAGGCACGCGAATTATGTCCCTAAGGGCGTTATCCCGGCGGTGTTGCTGCCGTTCGAGACCGATCTTTCAATTGACGAAGTAAGTTTCCGCAAACATCTGCGCGACGTGGCCGCCGTCGACGGCCTCTCCGCCATAACCGTCAACGCGCATTCGACCGAAGTCGCCTCCTGCACTTTTGACGAACAGCGCCGCGTGCTCGACGTCGCCCAGGACGAATTAGGCGGCCGGCTGCCGCTGATCAACGGCATCTGGGCCGACGGCTCACTTGAAGCGGCGCGGCTGGCGAAGATGGCGGATGCGGGCGGTGCCTCGGCGCTGCTGGTATTTCCGCCGGGACCGTTCACGCTCGGGCAGAATGCGGCCATGGCGATCGCGCATTTCAAGCGCATCGCCGACGCTACCGACCTGCCGCTGATCGCGTTTCAATACCCGCTGGCGACCGGGCAGGGCTACCCCAAGGACACGCTGCTCAGGCTCTGCGATGAGGTGCCGACGATCCGCGCCATCAAGGACTGGATCGGCACCGTGCCGCACCACGAGTGGCATATCCGCACGCTGCAGACCCTGCCGCGGCCGGTGAATGTGCTCACC
>JBOHII010000528.1:0-5142 GCA_050725955.1 Pseudolabrys sp.
GCACCAAGCATCACACCGAATTGCTGGCGCCGTTCGGCTTGAACGCGCGCGACCCGAGATTCTGGGATGGGGGCTTAAGCGTCATCGCGCGGCTGATCGATGAGCTGGAGACGCTCGACAGGGCAAAATAAACCATATGGGTAAGCTATTGAATGCACAGGTATTCCCAAAGCCAAATGAAATTCTGTTGAATTATATAGCTTCGTGTTATACATTCTGTATCACACGGGAGATTTCGATGAATAAGCCCATCCGGAGCGCTAAGACCCAAAATGACGTTCTCAGGATCAAGAAGATTGGCAATTCAGTCGGTCTCATTTTGCCAAAAGATTTGCTCGCCCGTCTCAAGTTGAAAGAGGGTGATCAACTGCATGTCATTGAGCAAACGGAACGCGGCTTCAAGTTAACCCCCTATGATCCGAAGCACGCGAAGGCCATGAAGATCGCGCGCAAAGTCATGGAGGAATATCAAGACACCTTCCGAGCTTTGGCGAAATGAACGAGCCGATTTGGCTCGATGTTGCCGAAGTCGTCGACATGCACGCCGAACAATTGGCTTTGTTCGGCGGGGCTGATGGTATTCGCGATCAAGGTATGTTGGAGTCCGCACTCGCGCGGCCGAAGAATCGCTGGCATTACGGTGAAACCGATCTTGCCACGTTGGCGGCGGGATATGCCTTTGGACTCTCCCAAAACCATCCCTTCATCGATGGGAATAAGCGCGCTGCATTTCATGCGCTCGTCGTGTTTCTTCGCATGAATGACGTCGCATTTCGGCCTGATCCTGCGCAAGCCACCGCAATTATTCTCGGTCTCGCCGCTGGCGAGGTGAGCGAGGAAAGTCTTGCGCATTGGGTCAGGGATAATTGGCCGAGGTTGTGAGGTGAACGCCTTACTTTCGTGGCCGACCGGCACTAGATGCTGCCGGTGAGTTCAGCCATGCCCCCAACCGACCGCGAAAAGAACCGCTTCTCCGCCCGCGCCAAGCGCTATGCCAATGTCGGCAGCAAGGTCGGCGGCGTCGCCGCGCGCATGGTCGGGCAGCGCCTCACTGGCGCACAGGCAGGCCGCGCCGGCAACGCGCTGGCGCTTGCCGGCGCGCTTGGCGGGCTAAAGGGCCCGATCATGAAGGTGGCGCAGCTGCTCGCCACCATTCCCGATGCGCTGCCGCCCGAATACGCCAACGAGCTGATCAAGCTGCAAAGCCAGGCGCCGCCCATGGGCTGGGCCTTCGTCAAGCGGCGCATGAGCGCGGAACTCGGCGCCGGCTGGGAAAGCAAATTCAAAAGCTTCGAGCATCACCCGGCGGCGGCGGCTTCGCTCGGCCAAGTGCACCGCGCCCGAGCGCTCGACGGCCCCGAGCTTGCCTGCAAGCTGCAATATCCCGACATGCAGTCGGCGGTCGAAGCCGACCTGCGGCAGCTCCAATGGCTATTCGCCATCCGCAAGCGATTCGATCCGGCGCTCGACACCACCGAAATCGCCAAGGAAATCGCCGCGCGTCTGCGCGAGGAACTCGACTATATCCGCGAGGCCAAACACGTCGCGCTCTATGGCGCCATGCTGAAGGACGAAGACGTCATCCGCGTCCCCAAGGTCTGGCCGCAGCTTTCCACCGGCCGGCTGCTGACCATGGATTGGCTCTCAGGCCGCAAGCTGCTCGAGCACAAGGACGACCCGCTCGCGACGCGCAACCGCCTCGCCAAGGCCATGTTCACCGCCTGGTGGTTTCCGTTCAGCCGCTTCGGTGTCATCCACGGCGACCCGCATCTCGGCAATTATTCGGTATTCGACGACGCCAAGGGCAATCCGGCCGGTATCAACCTGCTCGACTATGGCTGCATCCGCATCTTCCCGCCGAGTTTCGTCGGCGGGGTGGTCGACCTCTATCGGGGCTTGCTGCACGGCGACGCCGATCTGGTGGTGCATGCCTACGAGGTCTGGGGCTTTAAGCGACTCAACCGCGATTTGATCGAAACGCTGAATATCTGGGCACGCTTCATCTACGGCCCGTTGCTTGACGACCGGGTGCGCAGCGTTGCCGACGGGGTGAAACCTTCAGCCTATGGCCGCAAGGAAGCCTTCCAGGTGCACCAGGCCTTGAAAAAGCGCGGGCCGGTCACCGTCCCGCGCGAATTTGTGTTCATGGACCGCGCCGCCGTCGGCCTTGGCGCCGTATTCCTGCATTTGGCGGCGGAACTGAATTTCTTTCGATTGTTCAACGAAGCCATCGAGAATTTCTCGGTTCGCGCGGTGGCCGCGCGGCAAACCGCAGCTCTGGCCAAATGCGGACTCAAGCCGTCCGCCGATAGCTGACGCGGTCGGCCAGCCGCGAAATATTATCGGCCGGCTCGTTGACGGACGAGCGGCCCGAGGGCCCGTAACCGTTGCCCTAGGCGTCTAATTGCGCTACCTGACGGCCGCCCGCCTTTGCGATTTTTGGAGATCTCCCCCATGGCCGATCACGGCACCGTCGAATACGCCTCCGCGACCGGGAATGACTATCCCGCGCACGAGAACACCTATGAGCGTTTCATCCAGTTCACTTTCGTCGGCATTCTTCATGTGGTCACGGTCCTCTTCGGCCTCGCCACCGGCGGCGTGGTCGGTGACTGGGGGTTGGCCGCAGCGATCTTCGTCATCGGCCTACTCGGCGTGGTGCCGAGCCTGCTCGGCGGCACGAAGACCCCGAGCACCGTGGCCTTCGTGCTCTGCTTCCTGATCTTCGCCTACGCCGCACTCTCCCATTAGGGCGTTCAATCGGGGGAATATTGTGGAGACGTGAATGCAGATCGCCGTAGCGCGCGAAACCGAAGCCGGCGAGCCCCGCGTCGCAGCCACTCCGGAGACCGTCAAAAAATTCAAGGCGCTCGGCGCCGCGGTTGCGGTCGCCCGCGGAGCCGGCACCGCATCCGGCATTCCTGACGCCGATTTCGAGGCCGCCGGCGCCACCCTTGGCGACGAGGTCGCCAAGGGCGCCGATATCGTGCTCAAAGTGCGCCGCCCGACGGCCGCCGAACTCGCCAATTACAAAAAGGGCGCGCTGGTCATCGCCATCATGGATCCGTATGGCAACGACGCCGCCCTCAAGCAAATGGCGGATGCCGGCGTCGCCGCCTTCGCCATGGAATTGATGCCGCGCATCAGCCGCGCGCAATCGATGGACGTGCTGTCGAGCCAGGCCAATCTCGCCGGCTACCGCGCGGTGATCGACGCGGCGGAAGAATACGGCCGCGCGCTGCCGATGATGATGACCGCGGCCGGCACCGTGCCGGCGGCCAAGATCTTCATCATGGGCGTCGGCGTCGCCGGCTTGCAGGCGATTGCCACCGCGCGCCGGTTGGGCGCCGTCGTCACCGCCACCGACGTGCGTCCGGCCACCAAGGAGCAGGTGGAAAGCCTCGGTGCCAAGTTCCTGGCGGTCGAGGACGAGGAATTCAAGAACGCGCAGACCGCCGGCGGCTACGCCAAGGAAATGTCGAAAGAGTATCAGGCCAAGCAGGCAGCGCTGACAGCCGAGCACATCAAGAAGCAGGATATCGTTATCACCACAGCCTTGATCCCGGGACGGCCGGCGCCGCGGCTGATTAGCAAGGAAATGGTCGCCTCCATGCGTCCCGGCTCGGTCATCGTCGATCTTGCTGTCGAGCGCGGCGGCAATGTTGAAGGCGCCAAGCCGGGTGAGGTCGCGCAGGTGGGCGGTGTCAAGATCGTCGGCCATCTCAACGTGCCGGGACGGCTGGCGGCCTCCGCGTCCGCGCTCTACGCCAAGAACCTGCTGACCTTTGTCGAGACCATGATCGACAAGAAGGAAAAGAAACTGGCGGTCAATTGGGACGACGAAATCGTCAAGGGCACGCTGTTGACCCGCGACGGCGCCGTCGTGCATCCGATGTTCAAGCCGAAGAGTGCCGCGTGATGATGTCTGCGCCCTTACCACACGATGGCTTCACCTCTCCCCTGGTGGGAGAGGTCGCCCGAGCGAAGCCAGGGCGGGTGAGGGGGATTTATAGAGCAACCCCTCACCCGGCTCGCGGCCTTGCCGCTCGCCACCCTCTCCCACAAGGGGAGAGGGAAGGAAGCAAGTAGGAAAAAGCCCATGTCCGGAATTGCTGCCGCAGTCGACCCGTTCGTGTTCCGGCTGTCGATTTTCGTGCTGGCGGTGTTCGTCGGCTACTACGTGGTGTGGTCGGTGACACCGGCATTGCACACGCCGCTGATGTCGGAAACCAACGCGATCTCCTCGGTGATCGTGGTCGGTGCGCTGCTGGCGGTGGGCGTCGGGCTTGTTGCCGACGACAGCGGCCCGTTGTGGGCGCGCGCGCTCGGGTTCGTCGCGCTGGTATTCGCCTCGGTCAACATTTTCGGCGGCTTCCTGGTCACCCAGCGCATGCTGGCGATGTATCAAAAGAAAAAGAAGTGAGCGCCGCATGAATCCGAATCTGGTCGCACTGCTCTATCTGGTAGCCGGCGTCCTGTTCATCCTGGCGCTACGCGGTCTGTCCAACCCGGAATCGAGCCGACGCGGCAATACGTTCGGCATGATCGGCATGGCCATCGCCGTGCTGACCACGCTCGGTTCGCATCCGCCCGCGAGCCCGCTGTCCTGGGCGCTGGTGGCCGGCGGCATTGCCATCGGCGGCGGCATCGGTGCGGTGATCGCACGGCGCGTGCCGATGACCTCGATGCCGGAACTGGTCGCCGCCTTTCATTCGCTGGTCGGCATGGCGGCGGTGCTGGTGGCGGCGGGCGCGTTCTATGCGCCGGCGGCCTTCGACATCGGCACGGAAGGCCACATCCACCAACAGAGCCTGATCGAAATGTCGCTCGGCGTCGCGATCGGCGCCATCACCTTTACCGGCTCGGTGATCGCGTTCCTCAAGCTTTCCGGCCGCATGAGCGGCAAGCCGATCATGCTGCCGGCGCGTCATGTCATCAATATCGCGCTGTTCGCCGCGCTCATCGTCTTCATCGTTCTGTTCTATCTCACCCAGGCCACCTTCCAGTTCTGGATCATTGTGGCGCTGTCGTTGCTGTTCGGCGTGCTGCTCATTATTCCGATCGGCGGCGCCGATATGCCGGTTGTTATCTCCATGCTCAACTCCTATTCGGGTTGGGTGGCAGCCGGCATCGGCTTCACGC
>JBOHII010000529.1:0-2209 GCA_050725955.1 Pseudolabrys sp.
GGCTCAGAAATAGCGCCACCAGATGTACAAATGGCAGATCGCCACGTGCACCACCATCATCGGGAAGGCGTAGAGCGTATAGGTGAGGAAACGGAAGGGCACCTCGTTGCGCTCGCCGATGCCGGCGACCGTCAGGTTGGCGGAGGCCCCGATCAGCGTGCCGTTGCCGCCGAGGCAGGCGCCGAGCGACAGGCACCACCAAATCGGTTGAATATTGGCGTCACCGCCGAGCGCCGGCGCTGCGCTTTTGATCAGCGGGATTATGGTGGCGACAAACGGAATGTTATCGACAATCGCCGAGAGCACCGCCGAGGCCCACAGCACGGCATAACCGGTGGCGGCGAGATTGCCGCCGGTCGCGTGCACTAGCGCGTCGGCGAGCACGTGCAGCAGCCCGCCGACCTCGACCCCGTGCACCACGATGAACAGGCCGAGGAAGAAAAAAATGGTGATCCATTCCACGTCGCCGAAGGTGGCATGGATGTTGTGCGCGGCTTTCTCGGAATGATGCGCCCAGTTGTCGAGCAGCATCAGCATAGCAGCGCCGGTGAGCGCGATGGTGGCGGGCTCGAGATGCAGCGGCCGCGCCAGCACGAAAATCACCATCACGACGGTAAGCACGGCGAGCGCCTGCTTGAGCAGCAGCCAGTCTTTGATCGAGTCGGCCGGGTGCATGGCCATGATCGCGGCTTGCGCCTCCGGCGTCGCTTTCAGCGTGCGGCCCCAGAGCACATGGATCATGACGGTCTGCACCGCCAGCACGACCAGGATCACCGGGGTGAGGTGATAAACGAAATCGTTGAAGTCGAGCCCGACCTGCGAGCCGATGATGATATTGGGCGGATCGCCGATCAGCGTCGCGGTGCCGCCGATATTGGAGGCCATGATTTCGGCGAACAGGAACGGGTAGGGCGGCACCTTCAGCGTGCGCGTGATGGCAAGCGTGACCGGCACGATCAGCAGCACGGTGGTGACATTGTCGAGGAAGGCGGAGAGGACGGCGGTGGCGATCTGCAGCAACAGCATGATGCCGGCCGGATGCGCCTTGGCCGCGCGCGCCGACCACACCGCCACGAATTCGAACATGCCGGAGCGGCGCGACACCGACACCAGGATCATCATGCCGGTGAGCAGGCCGAGCGTGTTCCAGTCGACTCCCTTGATCGCTTCTTCCTGCTCAAGCACGCCGATCACGATCATGACGCCGGCGCCGGTCAGCGCGACGATGGCGCGGTTGACCTTTTCCGACATGATGACGGCATAGGTGATGGCGAGGATGGCGGTCGCCACCCACATCGCATTGAGGCCGAAATAGACGTGAGACGCCGCGTGCGCGGTCATGCCGTGTTGCCCCCGAAACCGCGGGCACGCTCAGGCATGCACAGGCCCCTGTCAACGCGCGCGCCCGCGACGTAAATTCGCACCGCCCCTGCGTATTGGGCGAACAGGGAGGATCGAATGGCTGCCAATGTCCGCTTCAGCAATCCGAAAACCATGGCCAAGCCGCCGGGCTACACTTACGTGGTCGAGGCGACCGGGCCGAACCGGCTGATCTTCATTGCTGGCCAGCTCGGCCTCGACATGGATAACCAGCTGGTCGGCGGCCCCGGCGACTTTCGCGCGCAGGCCTTCAAGGCGTTCCAGAATTTGCGGCTCGCGCTGGAATCGGCGGGGGCCGGCTTCAAGGACGTGGTGAAGATCAACAATTACCTCACCGACATGTCACACATCGGAATCTTCCGCGAGGTGCGCGACGAGTTCGTCAACGCCGCCGCGCCGCCGGCCTCTACCACGGTGGCGATTTCGCAACTGGCGCGGCCGGGCGCGCTGTTCGAAATCGAGGCGATCGCGGTGCTGCCGGCGAAGGCGGCAAAACCGGCGGCGGTGAAGCGCGGCAAGCGCAAGGTCAAGGCGCGCCGACGGCAAGCAAAGTGAGCAGGCCGAGCACCGGCAGCAGCACGACGCACGACCAGGCCATGTAGCCGAAGAAGCTCGGCATTTTCACGCCGCGCTCGTTGGCGATGGCGTAGACCATGAAATTGGGCGCGTTGCCGATGTACGTGAGCGCGCCCATATAGACCGCGCCCATGGAAATGGCGGCGAGCGTGGGCGCCAGCTTGTCCATCAGTTCGGCGGCGTCGCCGCCGGCGAGCTGGAAGAACACGAGATAAGTCGGCGCGTTATCGAGGAAGGCCGAAAGCAATCCGGT